>JAZRUP010000088.1:0-7128 GCA_045652645.1 Eubacteriales bacterium
GATTTTTATTAACAATTTATCTTGAGCTTTGAGACGCGGTTTTGAGGATGACGTCGTGCGAGCCGCCCTCGACGATACTTGTAGCCGAAACGAGAGTGAGCTTAGCGTTTTTCTGGAGATCGGGGATATTCAGAACACCGCAGTTGCACATTGTGGACTTGACCTTATAAAGGCTCTTTTCAACGCCCTCGTGGAGAGAACCTGCGTAAACGACGTAGGAATCAACGCCCTCCTCGAACTGGAGCGACGTTTTGCCACCGAGGTCATATCTTTGCCAGTTACGCGCGCGGTTCGAACCCTCGCCCCAATATTCCTTAACGTATGTTCCGTTAACGAAAAGCTTGTTTGTGGGGCTCTCGTCAAATCTTGCGAAATAACGTCCGAGCATGATGAAATCAGCGCCCATAGCGAGAGCCAATGTCATATGATAGTCGTGAACCGTGCCGCCGTCGGAGCAAACGGGAACGTAGATACCCGTTTCCTTATAATATTCGTCACGAGCCTCGCAGACCTCGATAAGAGCGGTAGCTTGTCCGCGTCCTATACCCTTTTGCTCACGGGTGATACAAATAGAACCGCCGCCGATACCTACCTTGATGAAGTCAGCGCCTGCCTCAGCGAGGAAGCGGAAGCCCTCTTTGTCAACGACGTTGCCCGCGCCGACCTTAACCGTGTCTCCGTAGTTCTTGCGAATGAAGTCGATAGTGTTCTTCTGCCAGCAGGAGAAGCCCTCGGAGCTGTCGATGCAGAGAACATCAGCTCCTGCCTCTATAAGGGCGGGAACACGCTCCGCGAAGTCACGTGTGTTGATGCCCGCGCCTACCATATAACGCTTGTGAGAATCAAGCAGCTCGTGGGGATTGTTCTTATGTGAGGAATAGTCTTTGCGGAAAACGAAGTAAAGAAGCTCTCCCTTGTCGTTTACGATGGGAAGGGAGTTGAGCTTGTGCTCCCAGATTATATCGTTAGCCTCCTTGAGTGTTGTGCTTTCGGGCGCTACGATAAGCTTTTCGATAGGAGTCATAAAGTCCTTAACGAGCTCGTTTGTTGCCATACGGGAAACTCTGTAATCGCGTCCCGTAACGATGCCGAGGAGCTTGCCGTTAGGCGTTCCGTCCTCGGTAACAGCCATTGTAGAATGGCCCATACGCTCAAAAAGGTCGAGAACGTCGGCGAGAGTGTCATTAGGCTTAAGGTTGGAATCACTTACAACGAAGCCTGCCTTGTAGCTTTTAACGCGAGCTACCATAGCCGCCTCGGATTCAATGCTCTGAGAACCGTAGATAAAGGACATTCCACCCTCTTTTGCGAGAGCGATAGCCATTTTGTCGTCGGATACCGACTGCATGATGGCAGAAACCAAGGGAATGTTGAGTGAAATTGGGGATTTCTCCTCGCCCTTTCTGAATTTGACGAGAGGGGTCTTGAGGCTTACGTTTGCCGGTGTGCAATTTTCATCCGAATAACCGGGAATGAGAAGGTACTCGCTGAATGTGCGCGACGGTTCGTTGCAATAGATTGCCATATTTATCTCCTTAAAACAAATTATTTTTTAGATTTGGAAACATTTTGCATAATACAAATATATTTTATATATTATATCACTTATAAAAAAGATTTCAAGGGTGTTGGGCATAAAATTTACTTCTATTTAACAATTTTTCGGTATTAAACAAAAATAAGTTGTTTTAAGTGAATATATGTGTTGAAATTCTCAACTTTTTGTGTTATAATAATTATATGATTTGGACTATAAATGAAAGGAAGCTCAAAGAGCAAAGGTAAAACGACTATGATGACCGATATTGAAATAGCCCAATCCGTTAAAGCCAGACCCATAACCGAGATAGCTGATATAGCGGGCATAGCTCCTGAATATCTTGAACAGTACGGAAAAACTAAAGCAAAGGTCTCTCTTTCTCTTCTTAAAGATTCAAAACGTAAGGACGGTAAGCTGATTCTCGTTACCGCTATTACGCCTACCCCTGCCGGTGAGGGAAAGACTACGACGACCATAGGTCTTGCCGACGGCCTGCGCAAGATCGGCAAAAACGTAGTCGTGGCGCTCCGTGAGCCGTCTCTCGGTCCTGTTTTCGGGATCAAAGGCGGAGCCGCCGGCGGCGGATACGCCCAGGTCATCCCGATGGAGGATATCAATCTCCACTTTACGGGTGACTTCCACGCGATCGGCGCGGCAAACAACCTTCTTGCCGCTATGCTCGACAACCATATATATCAAGGACACGCTCTCGGCATAGACCCGAGACGTATTACCTGGAAGAGATGCGTTGATATGAATGACCGTCAGCTTCGCTTCGTTACAGACGGACTTGGAGGACGTGTCAACGGCGTTCCGCGTGAGGACGGATACGATATAACCGTCGCGTCTGAAATTATGGCGGTGCTTTGCCTCGCTACGTCCATAACCGACCTCAAGTCAAGGCTTGCGCGTATTATCGTAGGCTACACTTATGACGAAAGACCTATAACGGCGGGCGACCTCAAGGCAGAGGGCGCTATGTGCGCGCTTCTCAAGGACGCTCTCAACCCGAACCTCGTTCAGACCCTCGAGGGAACTCCCGCGTTCGTTCACGGAGGTCCCTTCGCAAATATCGCTCACGGCTGTAACTCCGTTATAGCGACGCGTATGGCGATGAAGCTCGGTGATTATGCCGTTACTGAGGCAGGCTTTGGCGCTGACCTCGGCGCTGAAAAGTTCCTCGACATTAAATGCCGTATGGCGGGACTTCGCCCGTCTGCCGTTGTTGTCGTCGCGACGATTCGCGCTCTTAAGATGCACGGCGGAAAGCTCAAAACAGAGCTTGGAACAGAGGATCTTGAGGCGCTTGAGCGAGGACTTCCCAATCTTCTTAAGCACGTTTCGAACATCAAGGACGTATATAAGCTCCCCGCAGTCGTCGCGGTCAACAGATTTCCTACCGATACCGATGCTGAGATACAGCTCGTTATCGACAAGTGCCGAGAGCTTGGCGTAAACGTAGCGCTCTCGACCGTTTGGGCTGACGGCGGTAACGGAGGAATCGAGCTTGCCGAGGAGGTAGTACGCCTGTGTGAGCAGCCAAACGACTTTACGTTCAGCTATGAGGATGATCTCACCATCAAGGAAAAGATCGAGGCGATAGTGAAAAAGGTTTACGGAGGCGACGGTATAACGGTTATGCCCGCCGCGCAGAAGCAGATAGATATGCTCGAGAAGCTCGGATTCGGCAAATGTCCTGTATGTATCGCGAAAACGCAGTATTCGCTATCCGACGACCCGACGAAGCTCGGCGCGCCGACGGGCTTCACCGTAACTGTCAAGAACGTCAAAATAAGCGCGGGCGCGGGATTTATCGTTGTGCTTACGGGCGATATTATGACGTTGCCGGGACTTCCTAAGGTTCCCGCTGCCGAGAGGATCGACGTAAATGAGGACGGCGTCATTTCGGGACTGTTCTAAAAATATCATTGTCGCGCTGAAGATTAATAAAGTTTTTTGAAAATTCTTAAGAAACTTTTTTTCAAAAAAGTTTCTTAAGCGGGTGCAGGGCAGAGCCCTGCGAAATCCTTCGCGTTAAAGAAAACACAAGCGAATTTTTGGGAGAGCAACTCCTAAAAATTGGCTTGTGTTTTTTAGTGAATAAACTATGGATTTGTTGTTGACATAACTTATTAGCTTTCTTTGACGCAAAGGGACGCTACAAGGGCTCTGCCCTTGACCCGCTTAAGAAACTTTCCCCAAAAAGTTTCTTAAGAATCTTCAAAAACTTTAAAAAGGTTTAGTTTGTCTTTTGCGTTTGTTTATTTAAAAATTTTCGGCCGAAAGCTCCGCGATATTTACGGTCTTTTCCTCGCGCGCCGCAAGATCCTTGATCTTGATCTCGCCTGCCTCGTGTTCAGAGCCGCCCATAATGATTATATGGCTGTAATTTTCCTTGACCGCATAATCTATCTGCTTTCCGAATTTCTTTGTTCCAAGATAGATCGACGCTGTAAGTCCCAAGCTGTAAAGCTTTTCGGAGAGCGACATATACGCCTCGTAGGGTACGTCGTCAAAGCGCGTGATAAGGATCTTCTTCTCTGTGAACTCCTCGGGGATAAGCTTGTGCGTTTCAAGGAAATTCTGGAGAGTTACGTCACCCATTCCGTAACCTACACCCGAAATTTTCGCGTTGTTTACGAAAAGACCGACGAGATTGTCGTAACGTCCGCCGCCGAACATCGCGCGGTTGTTTTCGGGGGCGTTGTCGAACACCTCGAAAACGGTTCCCGTATAGTAATCAAGACCTCTTATAATACCGAAATCGAAGCAACAGTACGCGTCAAGTCCGACCTTTTTAAGCATATCAAAGAGATTGATAAGCTCAAGAGATCCGACGGAATCGGGGCAAAGCGCCGTTGCTTCCTCGACCGTTGCCGTGTAGAGTGAGTCGAGCTGCTCGACAGCCGCGTCGGTCATACCGAGCTTCTTGAGCTCCTCCACGTAGACCTCGCGCGGAATTTTGTTTCTCTTGTCGATGATCTTCGAGATCTTGCGGCAGCCCTCGATGTCTGTACCCGCGATCTTAGAAACAACTTCGTTGAAGAAACGTCGGTTGTTTATGTGAACCGTGAACATCGTGGGATCGGCTCCGAAAACGCGGAGAACGCGGATAGCGCTGACTATCGTCTCAAGATCGGCTTCATATGTGTCACAACCGAAAATATCGACGTTGAGCTGCCAGAACTCGCGAAGACGTCCGCGCTGAGGGTTCTCGCAGCGGTACATATTAGGAATTGAAAACCAACGGAGAGGGAAGTTCAGCTCGCCCGTCTTTGCGGCGACCATTCTGGCGACCGTGGGGGTCATCTCGGGACGGATCGCAAGACGTCGGTGTCCTTTATCCTCAAAATTATAGGTCTGCTCGCCCGCAAGCTCCTCGCCGCTCTTGGCAATATAGAGGTCAAGGGATTCGAGCATAGGGCCGCCGTACTCCTCAAAGCAAGAGAGAGTCAGCGCGTCACGAATTTTACCGAAAAACCAATTACGCAGAGCCATATCGCGCGGATAAAAATCGCGCGTGCCCTTATAAGGCTTGGTTGAAAGTTTGATTTCGCTCACTTTTATACGTCCTTTCGAATGATTTGCTTATTATCAACAATAGATTATATCACATTTTTTCCGATAATGCAACAGGGAACGGACATTTTAAGACTCAAAATCGCTCCTTTTTCATTTTTCACGCCTTGACTTTTGCTTTTTGCTGTGATATACTAAACTCAAATTTTGATGTGAGGATAAAAGGATGCACCGATATACACCTAAACCGAACAGACTGCCGGCGGTCATTTTGTCTGCTGTGTGCTTTTTGGCGGCGTTCTCTCTGTTCGTTCCGTATTCCGCGGACGAAACGTTTCTTGTTTTTATAAAGGGTGTCGGCACGGGTATCTTTTTGATAGGCTTTGTTATACTTGACCGATACGCGTTCACCACATTTTCATATTCGATCGAAGCTAACGACAGTATTCCGGGCCGACTTGATTTTGTTGTCAGCTCCGTTCGATACGGCAGGATAAGGACGGTTTGCCGCATTTCTGCTTTTGATGTGACGGATATCGTAAAATACGACAAAAACAGAAAAGCTGAAAAGGGCGTAAAAAAATATAATTATTGCCCCGATCTGGCGGGGGAGAACAGATATATTTTGTTTCTTGATGACGACGGAGATGCCGAAATACTATTTTGCCCCGATGAAAAGACGGTAAATATAATAAAAAATATAATAAATTCGAAATAATTGAAGATGGAAATTGACAATAGAGATATTTTGTTGTATAATAATATAATAATATTTTGGGCTTTAGGAGATTGATATGTCGGAAAAATATTCGATAGGTATAGATTACGGGACTCTTTCCGGTCGCGCGATCCTCGTCAGAATATCTGACGGAAAAATAATGGCTGACGCGGCAATGGATTACCCGCACGCGGTAATTGATGACCGTCTCCCCGCAACAGGGGAGAAGCTTCCACCGGATTTCGCGCTTCAGGACCCATCCGATTATATTAAAGTTCTTCACTATATAATACCATCTGTTATAAAAGACTCGGGAGTAGATAAAAAGGATATAGTATCGCTCGGGATCGATTTTACCTGCTGTACTCTCATTCCCGTATATGAGGACGGAACGCCGCTTTGCTTTGACGAGAAGTTCAAAAACGATCCGCACGCGTACGTAAAGCTTTGGAAGCACCACGCCGCTCAGCCCTACGCGGACAAGATAGAGGCGGTTATAAAGGCAAGAGGCGAGGATTGGCTCAAATATTACGGCGGCAAGGTCTCAAGCGAGTGGATGTTCCCCAAAATTATGGAAACGCTTGATAGATCCCCAAAGGTTTATGATGCCGCCGCGTGCTTTATGGAGGCGGGCGATTGGATCACGTCATATGTTACGGGTAAACCTAAAAAGAGCTACGTTTTAGCTGCCGCCAAGGCGTTTTACGACTATGAAAAGGGTTATCCAAAGCAGGATTTCTTCCGTCAGGTTGACGAAAGACTCCGTGACGTAGTTGAGGAAAAGCTCAACTTTCCGATGTGTTTTTTGGGCAACAAGGTCGGAAACATCCGCCCCGAGCTTGCGCTTGAGCTTGGACTTGACGAAAATCTGTCTGTTTCCTGCGCGATGCCGGACGCACACGTGGCAGCCGCTGCTCTCGGAATGAAATATTCGGGTGATATGTGCGCGGTTATGGGCACGTCAGCCTGCTATTTCTTGATCGACAAAGAACTCAAGCCAATAGAGGGCATATGCGGCTCGCTCAAGGATACCTTGATCCCCGGTTTTTACGGATACGAGTCGGGTCTTTGCTGCGTTGGAGATAATTTCGCGTGGGCTGTGGAAAATCTCGCTCCCGCCGAATATAAGGAGGCCGCCGAAAAAGAGGGAATACCGCTTATCAAATACATAATAGGGAAATCCGCGAAAAAAGCCCCCGGCGAGACGGGACTTTTAGCCCTCAACTGGTGGAACGGAAACCGCAATATCCTTGTTGATTCCTCTCTTTCGGGACTTATCGTGGGAATGAATCTTAGTACCAAGATCGAGGATATAATGAGGGCGCTTATTGAGGCTACTGCTTTCGGAACG
>JAZRUP010000089.1:0-2530 GCA_045652645.1 Eubacteriales bacterium
AAAGGAACGCCGTCATTGATGGGATTGGGATGGCCGGGAAGAACCACCTTCTTTTCAACTTCGCCGTTGAGCCTTACAAGGGCTACCTTGTTGCTGCCGTATCCTATATCCACGCTCAGGCACATTCTGAAGCGCGATGCCGCCGGCAATTATAAGCGCCCGTGCCGTATCCCCCGAACCGAATCCTACACCTGCCGCGATCCCCTCAGGAAGATTATGTATAGCGATCGCTGTCACGAACAAAAGCACCTTGCTGATATTTGAATTATGGTGAGCCTCTGCGTCAACGCCCGCCATTTTGTGAAGATGAGGTACAAGCTTATCTATAAGATTGATACAAAGCGCGCCCGCAAAAATCCCCGTGACAGCGTAAATAAGACCGAATTTCCCACCTTGCTCGACAGACGGTATTATAAGACCGAGAACCGCAGCCGCAAGCATAACACCCGCCGCAAAGGATAGGACGATATCCGAAAATCTGTGCGACAGCTTTTTGAATATAAAGCCTATCAAGGCTCCGATAACGGTAGCTCCGCCAACGCCGAGAGCCGTAAGCAATACCATTTCCATAAAAAGCTTTTCCTTTCATAGATATAAAAACGTTCCCGCCGAATAAAAGACGGGGACGTTTTAAAATTTATTTGGAACCCATCATAAGCTCGGAAATGATGTCAAGCACCTTGTCGTGACAGCCTCCGCAGCCGGTTGAGCAGTGAGTTACCTTCTGAACTCCCTCGAATGCTTTAAGTACGTCCGTAAACGACGCGTTCTCGTGAAGCGCATCCTCGATGTCCGCGTAGCTTACCTTTTTGCAGTTACAGACCATGTAATTTTCTTTCATAATAACACCTCAAAAATTAAATTATTCAGCTTTGGAAAAGTTGTCTTTGCCAACTCCGCAAAGGGGGCATACGAAATCCTCGGGAAGGTCCTCGAATTTTGTTCCGGCAGCTATTCCGTTATCGGGGTCGCCGACAGCCTCATCATATTCCCATCCGCAAACGTCACATACATATTTTTTCATAGTTTTAATCTCCTTAAAGTTGTTTTGTTTTATTACAGTTATATTATACCACTGTTTTTTAGAAAAATATGTTGATTTTTCAACATATTTTAAAACTTTTTTATTTTTATAATGTTTTTATATTTCGTTTTGGCAGTTACCGCCCGTCAGTGTTTCGACTATATTATTTACCGTGGTTTCGGCAATATTGGACAGCGCCTCCTCAGTCAAAAAAGCCTGATGAGATGTCACCAGCACGTTTGGCATCGAGATAAGCCTCGCGAGCGTATCATCCTCAACGATATGACCGGAAAAGTCCTCGAAGAAAAGCTCGGATTCCTCCTCGTAAACATCAAGACAAGCCGCGCCGACCTTGCGGGATTTTATAGCCGAAAGAAGAGCCTCCGCATCCACGAGCGCGCCTCTTGAGGTGTTAAGTATCACGACGCCCTTCTTGCATTTTTCTATCGCTTCTCCGTTTATGATGTGATACGTTTCCTCGGTCAGAGGACAGTGGAGAGAGATTATATCACTACCAAAGAAAAGCTCGTCAAGCGTTACGTATCTGACCGTATCTCCGTTGTCAAGACCCTCGGCGGGGTATTTGTCGTAGGCGAGCACCTTCATCCCGAAGCCTCGGCATATATCGATAAAAACTCTTCCTATGCGCCCCGTTCCGATAATACCGACCGTCTTCCCGTGAAGATCGAAGCCTGTCATACCGGAAAGACTGAAATTAAAGTCCTTAGTTCGGATATACGCCTTGTGAATTCTTCTTATCGACGTCAGAAGCATTGCCATCGTATGCTCGGCAACAGCGTACGGCGAGTACGCGGGAACACGCACGACCCTGAGCTTTCCCGACGCGTATTTTATATCTACGTTGTTAAAGCCCGCGCAACGCAGAGCGACGAGCTTGACTCCCATCTCGCAAAGCTTGTCGATAACGGCTGCGTTTACGGTGTCGTTTACGAAGACACAAACGCCGTCAAAGCTGTTGGCAAGCTCCGCCGTATCCTCGTTGAGCTTGGTTTCAAAATATTTGAACGACACACCGTTCGCCTCACCGAATCGGTCAAACGACGGCTTATCGTAAGGTTTTGTATCAAAAAAAGCGATTCTCATAATTTTACCTCTTGATTTTATGTACTTATTATAGTATAATTAGCAAGGAAACTATGTTGAATCTTCAACAAAAAGGAGAAAATCTTGAAAAAATATCTGAAAGTTTTGAGAAAATGCCCTCTATTTTCGACAATAGAGGACGACAGCCTGCTCCGTATGCTCGTTTGTCTTGGAGCGAAGGTCGAATTTTTCGATAAAAAATATACGATACTCGGCGAGGGTACGCCCGCTAAATATATAGGCATCGTCCTTTCGGGCTCGGCGCAGATCGCGCAGGTCGATTATTTCGGCAACAGAAGTATTCTCTCGGAGATAGGTCCGTCCGAGGTGTTCGCGGAAGCTTTCGCTTGCGCCGAAACAAAGGAATTGCCCGTGACCGTTATCGCCAATGAGCCGTCCGAG
>JAZRUP010000090.1:0-3930 GCA_045652645.1 Eubacteriales bacterium
GAGATAATGGTCTGTCCCGTTATAAACGGCAGAGATTTGCCGAATGAGAAGAAATTTACGAAAGAACTGATCGAAAAGTTCCCGAGGGTCAGCTCTGTTATGATAAATGAAAATACGAGGCGCACGAATGTCGTTCTCGGAGATAAATACAGAACGCTTTACGGAAATTCATACATAGAGGATATTTTGTGCGGAAAAAGATTCCGCATAGCTCCCGCGTCGTTTTATCAGGTAAATCACGACGCGGCGGAGCTGCTTTACGGACTTGCCGCCGATCGTACTGGGCTGTCGGGAGAGGGGCTTCTTCTTGACCTTTACTGCGGCGCGGGCACGATAGGCCTTTCTATGTCGGATCGCGTAGGCGAGGTCATCGGTATCGAGATAGTCGAGGCGGCGGTCGAGTGCGCGAAGGTAAATAAAACCCTTAACGGCGTGGAAAACGCGAGCTTTTATTGCGGCGACGCCGCGGACGCCGAAGGACTTCTCGCACCCGTGGAAAGAGAGCGGGGAAAGCTCTCTCCCAACGTAGTGATCCTCGACCCGCCACGCAAGGGGTGCGACGAACAGCTCCTGCGCTTTTTGGCGGAGAGGGAAGTTCCGAGAATAGTTTACGTTTCCTGCGGACCCGACACTCTCGCGAGAGATTGCGCTGTGCTAAAGAATTTGGGGTATGAGATCGGTGTCGTTACGCCCGTGGATTTATTTCCGAGGACAGGACACGTCGAAACGGTTGTCTGTTTAAATCTCGGCAAAAGGTAGACGAACATATCTACTTTGATGTAAATGTGGGAGACCTACCTAAAACCGCCAGAAACACCGAACCTATTCAAAGATAAAAAAAGGAGAAATATATTATGAGTGAAACAATAGTATCGGCGGTTCTCGGCGTACTGCTATGCGTTTTGGGGATCGTCAATATGACCGGAAACATATCCTCACTGCATTGGTATCACAGAAAAAGAGTGACGGAGGAGGACAGAAGGCCGTTCGGCAGGCTTGTGGGACTCGGAACGCTTTTGATCGGCATTTCACTGATCTTATTCGGTACGCTATTATATATATATCAAAAAACGCAGAACGGGTTATATGCCCTGATAGGCAGGGCGGAGCTTGGAGTATGCGCCGTAGCGGGAATTATTATAATGCTTTACGCTATGTTTAAATACAATAAAGGCATTTTTTAAACATTAACAAATCTACATAAGGAGAACTTGACAATGCAATCGTTAAAATATTTATACAGAATAGGAAAAGGTCCGTCGTCGTCGCACACTATGGGGCCGCTTGCCGCCGCAAAGCGTTTTATCTCGGAAAACGAGGGGGCGGAAGAATATAAAGCCATACTTTACGGCTCGCTTGCGAAAACGGGCAGGGGACATATGACGGATGCGGCTATACTTGAAGCCTTCCTCGGCCGGCGTTGCGAAATAATCTTTGACAACGACACGCCGACGGAGTATCACCCCAATATGATAGATATGGTAGCTTTGTCGGGCGGAAAAGAAATAAAAAGAGAAAGATTTTACAGTATCGGCGGCGGCGAGGTGATCGCTGACGGCGAGGCGCGGGCGGAGCATGCGTCGGTATATCCTCTCCGTTCCTTCACCGAGATCTCCGAATATTGCAGACAGAGAGAAATGCGTCTCTGGCAGTACGTTGAGGAATGTGAGGGCGCCGAGATATGGGACTACCTTGCCGATGTCTGGCAGGTGATGAAGGACGCTATAAATCGAGGCATCGCCGCCGAAGGCATACTTCACGGCGGACTCGGACTTAGGCGTAAGGCGCGTTACCTCTTCCGCCAGAAGCATATCGACGAGAGCGCGGAGACCAAAACCAACCGCCTTATCTGCGCCTATGCCTACGCCGTCAGCGAGGAAAACGCGGGCGGAGGTATCATTGTTACGGCGCCGACCTGCGGCTCCTGCGGAGTGTTGCCCGCCGTTCTCAAATATCTTCAGGTGAAGCGCAATTTTACTGACGCCGAGATAATCCACGCGCTCGGTACGGCGGGTATTATCGGAAATCTTATCAAAACGAACGCGTCCATTAGCGGCGCGGAGTGCGGCTGTCAGGCGGAGATCGGTACGGCTTGCGCTATGGCGGCGGCAGCGGCGGCGGAGCTTTACGAGCTTGATCTTGACCAGATAGAGTACGCCGCTGAGATGTCGATCGAGCATCACTTGGGACTTACCTGCGACCCTATCGGCGGACTTGTGCAGATACCCTGTATCGAGCGCAATGCCATCGCCGCGATGCGCGCGCTCAACGCCGTAAACCTCGCGGATTTTCTTGCGGATTCGAGAAAGATCAGCTTCGATATGATAGTTGACACGATGTACGAAACGGGAAAAGACCTCAAGGTCATCTACCGCGAGACCTCCGAGGGCGGAATGGCGAAGAAGTATAAGGAATAAGTAGATTTATATGATAAACGACGGAATTAATATACACTCGTTTCTTATGATAGGTAAGTCAAACTGGCGGGCAGTGGCGATATTGCCGATGTTCAGACTATCAGAAATATTCTTTGCCGTAATTTCGTTGGAGAGAGTTCGAGAGGGAGCGCGGAAGGCTCTCTCCCGACGTGGTGATCCTCGCCCCGCCCCGTAAGGGCTGCGACGCGCGGCTGCTTCGGTTCTTGGCGGAGAGGGAAGTGCCGAGGATAGTTTACGTCTCCTGCGGTCCCGACTCGCTCGCGCGCGATTGCGCGATATTGCGTGAATTGGGTTACGAAATAGGAACGGTCACGCCGGTGGATCTTTTTCCGAGGACGGGACACGTCGAGTCCGTCGTGTGTCTCACAAGAAAGGAGAATATATGAATTACCAACTTCACGATAGTCAAATAAACAAAATTGAACTTGGCGAAGATACAATAAGTTTTATATTTTCACAGGGCTTTTGGGCAACTGATGAGCACGGTAAGATGTATAAGCAGTTGGAAAATTGTAGAATTGTGTTTGAAATAGACAGAAATGATGTTCCTATTGAAGATTTTATTTCTGCTCGAATTTCAAAAAAAGGCGGAACCTATAAAACTGTATCGTTGGCAAAGTTCATTGATTTATTGAAAAAATCTCCGTTTGACGTGTATATGGAATATGATTGCAGTTTTGCAAATAGAAAGATGCTCCAAATACATTCCAATTATCTGCTTGTCCGTGCAGAAATCTTTATTGAAGAAATCAAAAATGTGGAGTATGTTCACGACTAAAAATATACCTTTTGGCTTTACACCCCCCGTTTTTGGCATAAAAATATACCTTTTGACCTTATGACGCACGTGGAGAGTGTCGTTTGTTTAATGAGAGATTAAAAGACTGATGAATTACAATATAAGAACTATAGAAAAAAGAGACGATAAGGCGGTCGAGGCGGTAATTCGCTCCTGCCTTATCGAGTTTGGCGCAAATCATGAGGGAACTGCATGGGTCGATCCCGATCTCTGCCGCTTTTCCGAGATATATAATACCGAGGGGAACAGATATTGGATCGCCGAGGACGAAAACGGAAAAATAGTCGGTGGAGTTGGTATCGGACGACTTGAAGGCGCGGATAGGCTTTGCGAGCTTCAGAAGATGTACTGTCTCCCCGAAGCCAGAGGCACGGGTATTGCTCACGAGCTTTTGGAGATTGCGCTTGATTACGCGAAGCAATATTATAGCAGATGCTACCTTGAGACCTGCGATAATATGATAGCTGCGCAGAAGTTTTACGAAAAGCACGGATTTATCCGCACGGATAAGCCTGCAGTTATGACCGAGCATTATGCCTGTGAGGTCAAATATATTAAAAATCTTTGAAAAGGCAGAAATATGGGAAAGACGTATTTATTTGATTTCGACGGTACGTTGGTTGATTCGATGCCGACCTTTATATCAGTAATGCTGCGGATACTTGACGAGCAGGGAATAAAGTACGGCGACGG
>JAZRUP010000091.1:0-3278 GCA_045652645.1 Eubacteriales bacterium
GTAGGTAAGATAGAGGGGATCGAGAATCTTGACAAGGTCATTTGCATCGACCAAAGCCCGATAGGACGTACTCCGCGTTCAAATCCCGCGACTTATACGGGACTTTTCACGGAAATAAGAGACCTTTTCGCCAAGACTCAGGACGCGAAGGCGAGGGGATATAAGGCAGGACGCTTTTCGTTCAATATAAGGGGCGGACGTTGTGAGGCTTGCGAGGGTGACGGCGTTAAATGCATAGAAATGCATTTTTTGCCTGACGTTTACGTAACGTGCGACGTTTGCCACGGAAAACGCTATAACCGAGATACGCTTGAGGTCAAATATAAGGGCAAGAATATTTACGACGTACTGAATATGACCGTAGAGGAGGGAATAACCTTTTTCGCGGATCTTCCGAGACTTGCCAAAAAGCTTCAAACGCTCTATGACGTAGGGCTCGGATATATAAAGATAGGCCAGTCATCAACAACTCTTTCGGGCGGGGAAGCGCAAAGAATAAAGCTCGCGACGGAGCTTGCGAAGCGCGATACGGGCAAGACGTTCTATATTCTCGACGAGCCGACGACGGGACTTCATACGGCGGATGTGGCGAAGCTCATAACTGTGCTTCAAAGACTTGCGGACGCGGGAAATACTGTGCTTGTTATTGAGCATAATCTCGATGTTCTCAAAACTTGCGATCATATTATAGACCTCGGTCCCGAAGGAGGCGACGGAGGAGGAACGATAGTCGCTTCCGGAACTCCGGAGGAGGTCGCAAAATGTAAGTATTCATTCACCGGTGAATATTTGCGTAAGAAGTTAGAATAAAAAATAAAAATTGTATTGACAAATGTATATTTATGCGATATAATGTAGTGCACATTAAAATATATCTTTAAAAGGAGAACATTATGAAAAAAATTGTAAGCATTGTATTGATTGCAATAATGCTCATTTCCACAATATGCGTTTTTTCTTCTTGTGGAAAAGACGACAAGGTTTTGGTTATGGCTACAAACGCAGCGTTTCCTCCCTATGAATATCTTGAAGGTGGAAAATTCGTAGGTATTGACGTTGAAATCGCAGAGGCTATCGCTAAGAAGCTTGATATGGAGCTTAAGATAGAGGATGTTGAGTTCGGATCTATCATCGGCGGTGTTGTTGAAGGCAAGTACGACATGGGTATGGCGGGTATGACCGTTACCGAGGACCGTAAAAAGAACGTAAACTTCTCTGACACATACGCAACTGGTATTCAAGTTATCATTGTTAACGACGATTCGTCTATTGCATCTCTTGAAGACATTTTTGTATTTGATGCTGAGGGAAATCCCACCGCTCTGAAGAATCCAGATATCAAGGTCGGCGTTCAGCAGGATACAACGGGAGATATATATTCCTCTGATGCTATTGCAAAATGGGGATTTAACGACGTAGACGCAAGCGGAAAAATAACTAAAGACCGTGTTGACCGTTATAAAACAGGCGCAGACGCGGTTGCGGCTCTGAAGAGCAACAAGGTAGATATGGTTATTATCGACAACGAGCCCGCAAAGTCTTTTGTCGAGGCAAACGAGGGCATTCATATTCTTGAGGGTGATAACGAATATGCTATCGAAGATTACGCAATTTGTGTATCAAAGGATAACAAGGAATTGCTTGACAAGATAAACAAGGCGCTTAAGGAGCTTAAGGAAGACGGAACGATCGACAAGATAATAGCAAAATATATCAACGACGGTTCTGCGGAATAAAAAGAATAGGGTTGCCGTGTCATAATACGGCAACCCGATTTTCTGTAAATATAATTAAAGAGGAAAACAAATGGGCTTTTTTGAAAAATTCAAGGAGGATTTTATCCTTAATTTTGTAGAGGATCAAAGATGGTCTTGGCTTGTCGAGGGTCTTGGAAACACGATGATAATAACGGCTCTTTCCTTGATCATAGGTATTGCTATCGGCGTGATCGTAGCAATAATACGTTCTACCTTTGACAAAAACAGGGAAGCATACCGTAAAAACGGAGGAGCTTCTTATTTCTTGTGGTGGACAGTCAACGCGATATGCAATCTTTACCTTACAGTTGTAAGAGGAACGCCTGTCGTTGTTCAGCTGCTTATCTCGTATTTTATTATTTTCGCTTCCTCAAGAAACGGAGTAATGATTGCCGTTTTTGCGTTTGGTCTTAATTCAGGCGCGTACGTTGCCGAGATCATACGCGGAGGCATTATGTCGATAGATAACGGTCAGTTTGAAGCGGGACGCTCTCTTGGGTTCAATTACGTTCAGACTATGATATACATAATTACTCCGCAGGTGTTTAAAACCACGCTTCCCACGCTTTGTAATGAGTTTATCGTGCTTATAAAGGAAACATCCATTGCCGGATACGTCGGAGTAATGGACCTTACAAAGGCGGGAGACCGAATTCGCGGAATAACCTTTTCTGCGTTTATGCCGCTGATCGCCGTTGCGCTTATTTACCTTGTTGTTGTCGTTGTTTTAACACAGCTTGTAAAGATTCTTGAGAGGAGATTGCGTAAAAATGAAAGATAATGCAAGCAAAATAATTATTGAAACGCAAGATCTTAAAAAGCATTATAAGGGTCATAAGATAAAAGCTCTTGACGGAGTTGATATGAAAATACGTAAAGGCGAGGTGGTCGTTATCATAGGCCCTTCGGGAAGCGGAAAATCAACGTATTTGCGTTCTCTCAATCTGCTTGAGATGCCAACATCCGGAAATATAATATTTAACGGTGTTAATATAACCGATAAGCGAGTTAATATCAACCTTCACCGTCAGAAAATGGGAATGGTTTTCCAGCATTTCAATCTGTTTCCTCATATGACGGTGCTTGGAAACATTACAGCCGCACCAAAAAAGCTCTTGAAAATGTCAAAGTCTGAGGCGGATAGCAAAGCTATGGAGCTTCTTGCCCGTGTAGGCCTTGCTGATAGAGCCGATTCATATCCCGCTATGCTTTCTGGCGGACAAAAACAGAGGATCGCGATAGTGCGCGCCCTTGCCATGAATCCCGATGTGATGCTTTTTGACGAGCCTACGTCGGCACTTGATCCCGAAATGGTAGGGGAAGTTCTTGACCTTATGAAAGACCTCGCAAGAGAAGGAATGACTATGGTAGTCGTAACTCACGAAATGGGATTTGCTCGCGAGGTCGCAGACAGAGTCGTATTTATGGCAGACGGAAATATCGTCGAGGAAGGCGCTCCCGCGGAGTTTTTTGATGATCCCAAGACGGAGCGCGCACGTCAATTCCTCAAGTGCGTATTAT
>JAZRUP010000092.1:0-12334 GCA_045652645.1 Eubacteriales bacterium
CGGAATTGTAGGGCATTGTTTTAATTAAATTTGATTTTCTCGCAACGCGAGAAAATCTACCGGGGCGTTTGCGAAGCAAACATTTCACTCGCCGTAAGGCGAATTTCACCGCGCCAACGGCGCGATCTCACTCGTCCGAAGGACGAATTTCATTGATGATTTCCTTTAAAAAGGAAATCATCCTATCTTCATAGTCGGTGTCCATTCCCGCCGTGGCTTTTCCCTGCCTTTTCTTTTCAAAAAACGCGAGCACGCCCTCGGCAAGCTCGGAGAGGAGTGGGTCTTTGCTCTCTATATTAAACCGTCCGAGATAAAGCTCGGCATCCGTATATGTACTGTTTTCACCGGTAAATTCCGCGCATATTATCTGATAGACCTTGTCTTCCTTCGCGAGCTTCTCACCGATCACGGCAAAGCCGTTATTTATAAGAAAATCTCGAAGCGACTCCGCCTTTGTCATAGGCTGGAGGATAAGGCGGACGGATTTATCCCTTGTAAACTCCGCGCTCTCTATTATCCTCGCGATAAGCTCTCCTCCCATTCCGCAGATCGCTATATCGGTAACGCCCTCACACTCAAGTCCGACAAGACCGTCCGTCTGACAGGTCTTGATAATATCCGAGTACCCCGAAGCGGCAATATTGGCTGCCGCGCGCTCAATGGGCCCGCGGTTTATATCAGCCGCGATGGCTCTTTTTATGACCCCTTTTTCAGCAAGAAAGACCGGCAGATACGCGTGGTCAGTGCCGATATCGGCAAAGACCGCCCCGGGACGGACAAAGTCCGCCGCCGCCGTAAGCCGCCGGTCAAGAGGCGCTTTCAAAAAAGCGTTTTTCCTCATTAGTTCTTGTTTGCGAAATACTCGTTGAGCTGCTTTACAAGCTCGTCGGCATCTGTGCCGTGAACGCGGCAAGCCGCCTCAATGCTCTCGCCTCTCGATGCGGGGCATCCGAGACAGTGCATACCGATAGCGAAGAAGAATCTCGCTGTTTCAACGTCGTGATCGAGAACCTCGCCGATGATAGTATCTTTTGTTACTTTCATTTTTATATCCTCCAATGTGATTTTTTTCATTTATATTATAAACTAAATTTTTTCTTCTGTCAAGGTCAAAATTCTGTCAAAATCCGATTATCGACAAATGCGTTCCGCGAACTCCGTTCATTCTTCTGTGTGAGTAAAAAAGCGATGGGTCGCAATAGGTACAAGCGTCCGACGTGTCGATATTTTCGGGCAGAACTCCGCGCTCACACAAAATTTTTCGGTTTATCGCGCCGAGGTCGGGGAAATATTTATCCCCTCTCTGCTCGATCAACTCAAGAATATCCTCACCGAGAAGCCTTACGAACTCGTTTTTGCATTCCTCACCGACCTCAAAGCGATCCTTACAAATATGAGGTCCTATAGCGGCGAATATCCGTTTCGGGTCTGCTCCGAGCTCGGCGAGCGCCTTGACGCCCTCGCGCGCTATGGCATTTGCCGTACCTCTCCAGCCCGCGTGGAGCGCGGCTATGGCTATTACCTTGCCGTTTTCGTCCTTCGCCGAAAGCAAGATAGGCACACAGTCCGCCGTTTTGACACCGAGGATCACGTTTTTATCCGTAGTAACGTATCCGTCGCACTCAAACGGCGCGCGTTTATAATATCCCATTCCTCGGTGCGAGGAATCGACTCTGACGACATTTGCCGAATGTATCTGCGGAACGGAAATCACACTTCGGGGTTCAAAACCGACAGCGTCGGCAAAGACAGAGAGATTGTTGCAAACGACGACCTCGCTGTCGCCGCGCCCGAACGCTAAATTAAGCTCCGCCGTGTGCGGCAGCACGCTGACGCCACCGATACGCGTCGCGAACGCGTTTTTGCAGGAGAGAATATCCGATCTGAAATATTTTACTCCGTTTTTTGCGGTTATAAGCTTCATAAAATTTCCTTTTGGTAGATTTTATTATATTATATCGCGTTTTTTTTATATTGTCAAATATTTTCTTGCTCATATTACTTGAAAAAGTCGGGGAAATGAGATATAATATATAAATATAGATGTTGTTTAATTTAATTGTTTGTTTTTTTGCTGAAAAACCAAGCCAAAAATTAGGAATTGAAAATTCCCAATTTTTCGCTTGCTTTTTCGAGGACGCAAAGAGGAATTTCGACCTCTGTGGAGGTCGAGGAGGGCTCTGCCCTCCTCCCGCTTAAGAAACTTCTTGAAAGAAGTTTCTTAAGAATCTTCAAGAACTTAAAAAAGGCTTCGCCGCGAAAGGTGTACAAATGACCGAACTTATAAAATGCTTAAAATGTCCCGTTTGCGGAGAAAAATTAGCGCTCGGCAACGAAGGGCGCAGTCTTCTTTGCAGAAACATAAAAAAACGCCACTGCTTTGACCTCGCAAGATCGGGCTACGTTAATTTCGCGGGCTCCTCGGGCGGTGACCCCAAGGAAGCAGTTGTATCGCGCCGACGTTTTCTCGCGCTCGGTCATTACGAGCCTGCCGCGCGCCGCGTTTCGGAGCTGCTCAAAAAATATGCGAACGGCGAAACCGTTGCCGATACGGGCTGTGGCGAAGGATATTACGGCAAAATAATTGCTGAGGGAGGAAATCCCGTTATCGGCTTTGACCTCTCAAAGCCCGCCGTTGAAGCTGCCGCAAAGCTCAAGATTCCGAACGCGCTTTTTGCGGTCGCGGGGATAAACGCTATGCCTCTCGCGGACGCGTCTGTCGGAGCTGTCACAAATATCTTCGCTCCCTGCTTTGAGGGAGAATATTGCCGAATATTGAAGAAAAACGGCGTACTGATACTTGTTGGAGCAGGGCCTTGCCATCTTTTGGGGCTAAAAAAAGCCATATATGATGAAACCCCTCTCAATACGGAGCGCGCCGATCTGCCTAAAAATATGAAGCTTATCGAAAAGAGCCGACTTTCTTATAATATATCGATCGACTCAAAGGAAGGTATAAACGATCTTTTCTCTATGACTCCGTACAGCTACAGGACCTCACGAGAGTCTATAGAAAAGCTGAGCGCACTTGAAGCACTCAAAACCGAGGTCGAATTTGATTTTTACGTTTATAAAAAAGATTAAAAGTTAAGGATATATAATGAAATTTTCACTTTGTATACCGATGTATAACGAATCGTCCATAATAGCCGACACGGCAAAAACGCTATCGGCTTATATGGCGGCGAATTTCTCCGATTACGAGATACTTTTCTCCGACGACGGAAGCCGCGACGGCTGCGGGGAGATCGTCCGCTCGTTAGAGCTTCCAAATGTACGGGTTGTCGGTTACGAACAGAATAAGGGCAAAGGTTGCGCTGTCAGGACTGCTATGCTTGCCGCGGAAGGTGATGCTATAATGTTCACCGACGCCGACCTCGCCTATGGGACGGACGTTATAAAAGAAATATATGAAATTTTCGAAAATGAGCCGACAGATATAGTTATTGGCTCAAGAAATCTCAATAAGGACGGCTATGAGGGCTATACCTTTATGCGGAAGCTTGCGTCAAAGACATACATAAAAGTTCTCTGCGCCGTCGGCGGTCTTAAGCTCTCCGATTCCCAAACGGGCTGCAAGGCGTTTTCCGCCAAAGCCGCCAAGGATATTTTCTCCCGCCTTGAGGTAAACGGATTCGCGTTTGACTTTGAGGCTATACTCTGGGCGCAAAAGCTCGGATACAAATTTAGAGAAATGCCCGTAAAGATAATAAATCACAGAGAATCAAAGGTCGATCTCATGAAGGATGCGTTCAAAATGATGAAGGACCTTCGAAAAATGAAAAAACGCATCAAGAAGGCTCAAATATAAGGAGGGCGAAATGAAAATCAAAAGAATAATAACAACTATACTTCTGTGTTTTGTGCTCATTATATCCCTTTCTGCCTGCGATGACAATGATGGGTCCGCCGGTACATCGAAAAATGAACCGTCAGACAATCCCCCATCGGTTAGCGGATCAACCGTGCCTTCCGATTTCAAGGACGGCTGGGAAGGTCCCCACGTTTCTTTGGCACCATAAAAATTAATCTCACGGAGTAAATAAAAATGAAAAATTCCATCAAAAACGACATTTCAATGTTGGCGCCCGTTTTTGCCCGTCACGAGGGCGAATACGGCTCTCTTATCGCTATCCTTCAGGAGGCTCAGGACATCTACGGTTATCTGCCCGACGATGTTCTCACGGCTATTTCCGAACATACGGGAAGATCTCCCGCGGATGTCAGGGGGGTTGCTACCTTCTATACTCAGTTCCGCTTTACTCCCGTCGGAAAATATCTCATCCAGCTATGTAAGGGTACGGCTTGTCACGTCAACGGCGCGGAAAGCCTCGCCACGGCGCTTTACGAACAGCTCGGTGTCGGTGACGGAGAGACCACGGAGGACGGGCTGTTCTCGCTCAATTTCGTAGCCTGCCTCGGTTGCTGCTCTCTCTCTCCCGTCGTTATGATAAACGGTGAGGCTTACGGGTCTATGACCCCCTCAAAGCTCACGTCGCTCATCAAGAGCATCAAAGATAAGGAGGCGGCAAAATGAAGATAGTTGTCGGAAAAGGCTCTTGCGGTCTTGCCGCCGGAGCGGAGAAGGTTTATGATGCCATAGTTGAGGCTCTTAAAGCAAAAAAATCCGATATAACCGTCGGCACTGTCGGCTGTGTCGGTATGTGTTGGCTTGAACCGATAGTTGACGTTTATACGGATGAAAACGAGCTTATTCGCCTTGTTAGGGTCAAGCCGGAGGATGCAGAGGCTATCGCCGACGCGCTCACGGGAAATATTTCGGCGATCGAGCATATAAAAATAAGCGAGGAGGACTCGGAATTTCTCTCAAAGCAAACGCGTATCGCGCTCCGTAACTGCGGAATTATTGACCCCGAGAACATTGACGCGTACATAGAAAAGGGCGGTTATTCCGCTATAAAGAAAGCCTTGACCGAGCTTACTCCCGAGGGTGTTATCGACATTATCAAGACATCGGGACTTGCGGGACGCGGAGGCGCGGGTTTCCCCACCTGGTTCAAGTGGAACGCGGCAAGAGCATCTGCGGGTGAGAAAAAATATCTCATCTGCAACGCGGACGAGGGAGATCCCGGCGCGTTTATGGACAGAGCCGTCATCGAATCCGACCCTCATTCGCTGATCGAGGGAATGCTTATCGGTGCATACGCCATCGGCGCGCGGGAAATGATAGTTTACGTCAGAGCAGAATATCCTCTGGCGGTCTTACGACTCAAAAAGGCTATGGAAGACGCTAAGGCTCGCGGACTTCTCGGAAAGAATATTTTAGGCACGGATTTCTCCTGCGATATGAGAATAAAAATGGGCGCGGGCGCGTTCGTTTGCGGAGAGGAGACGGCTCTTATCGAATCTCTTGAAGGCAACCGAGGAATGCCTCGTTTGAAGCCCCCCTTCCCCGCGCAAAAAGGATACCGTAACGAACCTTCTAATATAAACAATGTAGAAACATACGCCAACGTGGCTTGGATAATAGAAAACGGCGGCGAGGCTTTCGCAAAGCTCGGCACACCCGACAGCAAGGGAACAAAGGTCTTTGCTCTCACGGGAAAAATTGTTAGAGGCGGCCTTGTTGAGGTTCCTATGGGAATGACTCTGCGTGACGTTATTTTCGACATTGGCGGTGGGCTTAAAAACGGTGGGAGCTTCAAAGCCGTTCAGCTTGGCGGACCGTCAGGCGGATGCGTACCCGAATCTCTTATCGACACGGTCATAGATTATAAGAAGCTTGCCGCAACGGGCGCCATTATGGGCTCCGGCGGTATGGTCGTTATGGACGACACGACCTGTATGGTCGGAATGGCGAAATTCTTCCTTGACTTCACGGCGAAGGAGTCCTGCGGAAAATGCGTTCACTGCCGAATCGGCACAAAGCGTATGCAGGAGATCCTGACTCGCATAACCGAGGGCAAGGGTCGCGAGGGCGACATTGAGACACTTGAGGAGCTTTGCTCTGCGATAAAGGACGGCGCGCTTTGCGGACTCGGACAGACGGCGCCGAACCCCGTACTTACGACGATCAAGTATTTCC
The DNA here is from genome assembly GCA_045652645.1 of Eubacteriales bacterium. Classification (GTDB taxonomy): domain Bacteria; phylum Bacillota; class Clostridia; order Oscillospirales; family CAG-272; genus RGIG3994. The sequence continues at coordinate 6,047 of JAZRUP010000092.1, forward strand.
GTGAGGAATACGAGGCGCATATAAACGAAAAGAGATGTCCCGCTCACGGCTGCGCGGCGCTGCTCAAATACGAGATAAACGCCGAAAAGTGCCTCGGATGTACGCTTTGCGCGAAGAATTGCCCTGCGGGCGCTATCGACGGACGCGTCAAAGAGGCGCACGTTATAAACGATGACAAGTGCATCCGTTGCGGACAGTGCCTCGGCACGTGTAAATTCGGCGCGGTAAGCGTAAGTTAAGCAAAGCAATTATAAAAGTTTTGATAAAACTTTTTCAAAAGTTTTTCGCGAGCCGGCGGCGAAACGCCGGGCGACCTCCGCAGAGGTCGAAACATCCTCTTTGCGTTAAAGAAAAAGCAACCTAAAAATTGGTAACGCAGTTACTAATTTTTGGGGTGGTTTTTCAGCAAAGAAAATTAACGATAAAGGCAAACTTCACTTCTATCAGAAAAATGAACGCCTAAATAGCCTTCGCTCACGTACAGAAATATTATCAGTATAACTCGATTGCTTCTTTGCTGAAAAAAACAAGCCAAAAATTAGAAATTAAAAATTTCCAATTTTTCGCTTCTTTTTTCCGAGACGCAAAGGAGGATTTCGCCCGTTGCGACGGGCGACAAGGGCGTTGCCCTTGACCCACTTAAGAAACTTTTTTGAAAAAAAGTTTCTTAAGAATCTTCAAAAAACTTTGAAAAGCTTCGCGCTTTTTGGCTAAAATTTCGGAGAAAACAATGAGTATTATTAAATTTACGTTAAACGGAAAAGAATGCTCGTGCGAGGAAGGAGAATTCCTCCTCGGCGCGGCTAAGAAAAACGGAATCGAGATACCAAGCCTTTGCGATCACCCCTCCGTCAAAATTTACGGCGCGTGCGGTATCTGCACCGTCGAGGTCGAGGGCGTACCGAAGCTCCTTCGCGCCTGCTCGACAAAAGTTACCGACGGTATGGTCGCAAACAGTGAGACCGACCGCGTAAAACGCTCACGCAAGATCGCCCTTGAGCTCCTTATGAGCGATCACGACGGCGATTGCATCGGTCCCTGCAGCCTTAACTGCCCCGCGGGCACGGACTGCCAGGGCTATATAAAAAAGATCGCCGAGGGCGACGACAAGGGCGCTGTCGAAATAATCAAAAGAAAGCTCCCCCTCCCCGCCTCCATCGGCAGAGTTTGCCCTCACCCCTGTGAGAAAAAATGCCGCCGTCAGTACGTCGAGGCTCCCCTCTCCATCGCCGCGCTTAAATATTTTGCCGCGGACAACGATCTGAAGGCTGAGCCCTACCGCGCCGATGCCGCGCCCTCCACAGGCAAGAAAGTCGCTATAATCGGCGGAGGCCCCGCGGGTCTTACCGCCGCGTATTTCCTCGCGCTTTCGGGTCACTCGGTAACGATCTATGACTCTATGCCGAAGATGGGCGGTATGCTCCGCTACGGTATCCCTGCCTACCGTCTGCCGAAAGACATTCTTGACGCGGAGATCGAGCAGATAAAGGCATACGGAGTTGAATTTAAAAATAATATAAAGGTAGGTAAGGACATCTCCTTCAACGAGGTCAAAAGCTCTGCCGACGCGGCTCTTATCGCAGTCGGCGCTTGGAAGTCCTCGTCAATGAGAGTTCCGGGTGAGAACCTTTCGGGCGTTATCGGAGGTATCGATTTTCTCCGCGCCGTATCGTTCTACAACGCAGGTATTGGGGAGAAGCCCGAGATCGGAGACCGCGTTGTCGTTTGCGGAGGCGGTAACACCGCTATGGACGCGTGCCGAAGCGCCGTTCGCCTCGGAGCGAAAGAAGTCTCCGTCGTTTACAGAAGAACTCGCGCCGAGATGCCCGCCGAAATTGAAGAAATAGACGAAGCCGAGGAAGAGGGCGTTATTTACAGATTCCTGCAAAATCCCGCCGAATTTATCGGGGAGAACGGAAAACTCACCACAGTCAAGCTTCAGGTAATGGAGCTCGGAGAGCCCGACGCGTCGGGCAGACGTTCGCCTGTTCCCGTCGAGGGTAAATTCGAATATATTAACGCCGACACGGTCATTGAGGCTATAGGTCAATCGCTCGATCTTCCCGATATTGACGGTCTTGAATACACAAAGCGCGGAAATATTGCCGCCGATGAAGCGACTTTTATGACATCGATAGACGGAGTTTTCGCCGTTGGTGACGCGACAAACCGAGGCGCGAGCATAGCTATCGAGGCTATCGGCGAAGCCAATAAAGCCGCCGCGGTTATAAACAGCTATCTTGAGGGGGCTGCCGTTGCCTATAAGAAACCGATAATTTCCGAAAGAAGTATTGACGATATTGATTTTTCGGTGTATAATAAAAAACAGCGAATTGAGATCCCCAAACGCGCTCCCGAAGCTCGCAGGAACGATTTTAACTCCGTTTCTCTCCCGCTTGACGAGACTCTCGTCAGAGAAGAAGCAAGGCGTTGCCTTGAGTGCGGCTGCCACGATTACGGAGACTGCCGACTTATAAAGCACGCCGACGCCGCGGGCGCTGACACGAAGCGTTTCGAAGGCAAAAAGAACATTCACGAAACCGAACGTAAGCTTATCACCATCGAGCGCAACAACGGTAAATGTATTCTCTGCTCTCTTTGCGTGAGGACCTGCGCCGAAAACGCAAAAAAATCTATTCTCGGTCTTGTCGGACGCGGCTTTGACACGGTCATAAAGCCCGAATGGAACGACACATCTGTTATTGAGGGTTGCCGAGAATGTCACCTTTGCTTTGACGTTTGTCCCACGGGCGCGCTAAAACTCATCGATAATTAACGCAAGTTGATTATAAATTTTAAAAATTTATTTTGGAGGTTTATCATGGACGCACTTAAAAAAATTTTCCCAATTTCGTTCGGCTCTGACGGTATCATTAAAAAGATCATTATCTACATCGTAGCAGCTATTGTCGGTACCGTACTTTTGTTCATCGCAGGTCTTTTGACAGGTATTCCCGTTGTTGGATTTATCATCGCTCTTGTATGCCGTATCGTCGGAATCATTCTTGACATTTACGTTATAGCCGGAATCGTTCTCGCGATCCTCGTCGCTTGTAAAGTAATTAATTGATCTTGAGCTGAAAACAACACCGCAGCATAAACTGCGGTGTTGTTTTTATTCGTAAAATTCAGCGTCGTTGCTTTTTTCTTTAGCTTTTTTTGAGGTCTTCCCTTTTTTCGGCGAACGCTCAAACTCTATTTTATAATGCTTTCTGAACCATATAACGCCGAGAACAACTATCGCGACAAGCGCGGAAGAAGCAAGAACTATAAGTATTATAACTATAACAGTGTTGCTCTTCTCTTTTCCCGTTAATATTTTCTCCACGGTGATACCGCAAGGCGATCCTCCCTCGCCCACGGCCGATATCCTCATCTCAATATCGCCTTTTATAAGCTCATCTCTGAACGATGAAATGTCAAAATCCAGCAAAGCGGGCGTTCCCGCCTTAATATCAAGCGCGGTGCTTTCGTATATGACATCCGTTTTCTTTCCGTTTTTCTGAATAAGAACAAGGGTAACTCTGCAATTTTCCTTTACTTCGCTCAGCTGTATAAGAATACTGTCATCGGGAAAATCTGATTTTGTCAGACCCGACTTGTAAATATAACCGATCTCTGCCGGCGAAGGGTTAACGCAGCTCAATTTCAATCCGCTTTCGGTAAGTCCCGCATAGCTGCCGTTTCCCGCGCAGTAAAATCCGTTCATATTGCCCTGCGAAAAGTCAAACAGCGCGGAGGATCTGTAATCTTCAAGCAGTTCCTCAAGATCTCCGCTCTCAACCTTTCCGCGTCCGTCGCAAAGTATTGCCGACATCACACTCTCGTTATTTCTGCCGTAAACGGTTTCCCAATCCGAATCCTCTACCGAAGTACCTTCAACAAGCTCCTCTATATCCGTGTCAGTGCCGATAGCCTTCATTACGCGGTATATTTCCTTTTCTGCTCCGGGAATACCCTCCTCGGTCAGGTATCTGAGTCCTGCCGACGAGCTGTCCGTATCGATCTGCGCGGAATATATGAACGCGCCTATTTTCCCCGTATCGACAGCTTTGTAATACGCGTAAGCGTATGACGCCGCCTGATTCGCCTCCGTATCGGCGCTACCCGTATTCTCAACGGCAAATCCGCTTACTATGACCGGTCGTTCCTCGCCTTCAAAGCAGTTTTTGGACGAATCTATGAAATCATCGAATATCGCCTCAAGGTTTGACGGAGTCAGATAATCTCCGTCGCCCGAATTATCATACCATATTCTGTCGGGATCGGCGGATGTTGCCTGAGTCATAACGGCAACGCCCCAAGGGTAATCTCCCGCAGCTTTTGCGCTCTCCGCAAAAGCGGTCAGGAATTTGTGACCCGTCCGATCGGCTTCTCCCACACCGGCCGTTTTCCATCGGTGATCTACACTTATATAAACCCTTCCGTTTTCGTAATGGGACGCGAGCGCGGTATAAAGAGTTCTCGCGAATCTGACGACTCCGTCAAAATACGCATCAGATCCGACACCCGGCGCCGTCTCTCCGGGGGTATTCAGCGCAACGCCCGCAATAAACGAGCATACGTGACCGTACGCCCCGTCCTCGATAGCATATCTGCCGGCCAAAAGATCGGCAAGCCCCGCGACAGCTACGGCCGTATTTTTATCGTTCATATTCACGGCATAGCTTGTCCCACCCGCAGCGGTTCCCGGATATGCGAGATCTTTAAGTCCCTCGGGAAGCTCCTCTGCCGACTTTTTTAACATAAAACGAAGATATACGTTAACTCCGTTGTCCGTATAATATTTTATTCTTCCGTCAAGCTTTCTTAGGGCATCGCCGTCAATAAACACCGTAGTCCTGCCGACAGTGTTACTCTCCGCGAAAGGCGCGCCCTCTGCGAGAATATAATCTTCGATCGGAATATCTATTATGACGTGTGAAACTCCGAGCGCGACGGCATCGGTATCATATTCGGCGCAAATTCCTTTTATTGATTTTGCCGTTGGGAAATCCTCGCTGTTATCGGACAGCTTCTCGGGATTTTTGACATATGCAACGGACGTCGCAAGAACATAAGTATCTTTGTCTTCGTCGTAAAAAGCCGCCGCGAAGCCATGGTAAAGCCTTGAGAGACCGCTTTCCTTATCCACAAGAGGAAGCTTGAAATTTACTTTTTCACTCGCGTTCTTTTTTGCTATCGGTTCATCGTTTTCAAATACGTCCTCAAAAGACCCGCCCGGTGACACAGCGAAAAGATAAATATCATCTTTTTCATGATCGTTGAGCAGCTTACTGTCGGGTACAACCGTTATCTTCAACTTCTTTCCGCTTGAACTGAGCGTTACCGAAAGCTGACCGTCGTCAAGCTCCTCGTCGCCGCAGGAGCATAAAAACATCATGGGTATTGCCATCAAAAGCAATAAAATAAATATGAAAATCCTTTTCTTCATACGGTCCTCCTTTGATCTATACTTCCTAAGGCTTTAATTTATCGGGATCCGCGGAACTCTCGCCGAAACGAGGCAAAGCACTTCGTAATCTATCGTTTCCGCCCTTTTTGCAAGGCCGCAAAGCATATTTTTATCTTTTCCGAACACTATTACCCTGTCACCCGGCGCAACGTCAAAGCCTGTAACGTCAGCCATACATTGGTCCATACATATACGCCCTACGATCTTCGCCTTGAATTCCCCTTTGTCGGTTACTATAAGAACATCCGCGCCCTTATACGCCCTTATAAATCCATCGGCGTAGCCTATCGGTATCGTGATAAGGCTCATATCGCGCTCGGCAGTAAATTCAAGTCCGTATCCTACTCCCTCGCCTCTTTTTATATTATGTACGAACGAGACCGCTGTTTCAAGCTGCATAACAGGCTTCAAGCCCAATTTTTCAGCTCCTTCTCCGTATCCGTAAAGCGAAAGACCGAATCTCACCCCGTCAAGCGCGTATTCGGGGAAACGCAATGCGCCCGCGCTGTTACATATATGCTTGAATCCTATATTGAGTCCTCGTGACTTAAGCTCATCATCTACCGAGGTGAAAAGCTCGTACTGACGTCTTGTAAATTCGTCCGATACGTCACTCTCCTCGTCAGACACGGGAAAATGCGAGAACATTCCGTGTATGCGGAGATTTTTGAGCTTCGATATCTTAATTATCTCGTCCGCCGCCGCTTTTACGCTATCTTTATCCCTTGCATTGATCCCGAGTCGGTTCATACCCGTATCAAGCTTTATATGTACCGATACGCGATCTTTAAGAGCGTTTGAAAGCTCTGTGGCGTATTCGTATGAATATACGC
>JAZRUP010000093.1:0-1920 GCA_045652645.1 Eubacteriales bacterium
GATTCATGTATTTTATTATATCAATTATACCATTTGTTTTATCAATTGTAAATGCGGTTTGATTGTTTATGTGAAGAAAAATAGTAAACAAAACGGCATATAATGTTTGATTTTATTTTTTGAAAAATTAATGAAAATAAATATGATTTTTGAACACAAATAATCTTTATGTGTTAAAAAAGGAGGAAAATCGCACCTTTATATGGTAGATACTCCTCCTTGATTTGTTCGGTTAGTCAAAATTGCAAGTACTTGCCGCGAATTTGACTATTTCCAGATAATTATTTGTCATGATCATTCTGTAACCGAGATCATACATCTCCTGCCATATTTTAGCATTGTCATTAGTGGCAATATCATTTATCGTCCAGCCCCAAATAAGGACCTTATCCTTCCACTCCTGGAAAACCGCTCCGGTATGTACCGTGGTTGTGTTCGTAAACGTTCCTCCAACCTGTATGGCATAGCTGTTTTCAATAGCATTGTTTTCGAGAGCTCTAAGCGTCGATGGGTCCGCACCGTTATCTCTCGGCATTACGTACGCGATTTCTCCGCTGTACTCATATATCTGCTTCTGAACTGCTATCGCAGACCCCTTAGTGAGTCCGTACGAAAGCAAAATAGAACTATAATTATCCGCTTCCTTCATAGCGTCAAAAAGATAGACAGACGGACTGCTGATAAGACAATCCACGTCGGAATAACGCCATTTATCCGTCTTATCGGGAACGATAAAAAGTCTCTCCTTGCAAACCTTGAGAGTTTCAACAAGTGTCGGAATCTTAAACGGGGTAACAGATGCGTTAGCGCCGCCGTTGCTTTCTTTAAGATTGAGCTGCTGCAGCTGCTCGTATGTCCAATCGCTGATATTGTTTGACGTAGGCAGTCCGTTCGTTCCTTTTTTTATTTCCCAGTCCGTCATACGGTTAAGCGTTCCGTCGTGCATAAGTATGAGCTTGCCGTCCTTAGTTACCTGAATATCAAGTTCAACAGTGGTGCCGCCCATATTATAGAAGCTTATAATAGCTTCAAGAGAATTTTCGGGATAATAAATAGACTCAGCTCTGTGAGCGCAGGTGAGAAGTCTGTCGGAAACGTTTGTAAACGCCTCTACTTTGAGGTCCCAGTCAAGCATACGGGGATCGGGTGTCCATTCAGATGCCCAACGCATATAAAGCTTATCGATATCTTCTATTAATTCCTCGTGATTGGGAACCTCATAGGTATAATCGAAGTCACCTATCGAGACCGCTGAACCCATCTTTCCAACGGTATCGGAAAACATTTCCGCCGCGGCGTAAAGAGCGTATGTGTCGTAGGCATTGATGTAGATACATTTTCCATCATTGAATATTTCATAACAATAATATGAAATATTATCATATGTCTTTCTTGAAGTTTTTCCTACGACTATTTCATATTCTGTCTTATCGGTTCTGTGATAAATAACGGAAAGTCTTTCGCCCGTTCTCTCGCCTATTGCCTTTTGAATCATATTTGCATACTCAAGCTGTGTTTCGCTTAAGTATACAATATTATATTCGGAAGCCTTGACTCCGCTGATCGTCATACCGTCAACTGCGTATGTAGCGTTATATTCATAAGACTTTACCTCAAGCTTATCTCCCTCAAAAAGCGAAGAGAAATATTCTACGGCTTGAACGAGGCTCTCGCCACAACCGGCTGCTATAATTATTTTAGAGCCCTTCGCACTTATTCTGTAATCATTATATTTAAGGCCGTCGTAAGACGCCGCGGATTCATCTCTGTTAGTTTCACCCACGAGTATCTCATATTCGGTCGCAGTCTCAAAATCGGATACTACCGTGAGCTTTACGCCGAAAGCCGCCTCGATATTAGCGACCAAGGCAGATGCGGCAGCCTTCTCTTCGGTTGTTGCCTCATCTCTTCTTACTACGG
>JAZRUP010000094.1:0-1941 GCA_045652645.1 Eubacteriales bacterium
ATATTGCTTTTGCGTTTATAACGCACTCTCCTTCAGTCGCCTGCGGCGCCAGCTCCCTCCCGGAGGGAGCCTATTAAAGCGTTCGCTCATCGACGGAAATGACGAATTATGAGTTTAAAACTATGAGTTTAGAGCTTTAGAACTTCTATCATTCCGTGTTGTTGGGGTCTGCGAAGCTTGACCGAAACCCACGGAAGCGACAGCGAGTAGTCGGGGCGCCGCAACCTTATTTCACCTTTAGAAAAGCCTCCGTCCCCGACGCGAATCTATACCGTATAAAATATGCGTCCTCGGTTTTCCGAGGGCGCAAAGAGAGATAAAAACCTAAAAAAATCCCCTTGTTTAAAGTTTTTGAAGATTCTTAAGAAACTTTTCTCAAAAAGTTTCTTAAGCGGGGTGTGGGGCGGAGCCCCAACAAAATAACCTCCAAAAAGTTTCTTAAGCAGAGCGCGATGACAGGCAGATATGCGCTTACGCGCATATCTTAACGAGTTTGCTTCGCAAACATCGGTCTCGCATAAATTAAAGGAATCCACATGAAAAAAATTATTGTTTTACTTTTGGCGGCACTGATGTGCTTGCCGATATTTGCGGGATGTTCCCGCCCACCGGAGCTTTCCGTTATAAAAGCAGAGCTTATCGAAATAATCGAAAGATCTTATGAGGTCAACGAAGTGATATTCGGCGACGGACTTATAACGGAATACGATCTTTCGGGCGTTATCGATGAATATACCGACGAGATGAAGAATTTTGAAACGTATTATTCCGATGAGCAGATGTACTATCAATTTTATTCGCCCGTAGTCAAATCGTATATGAAGGATACGAACGGCGACGGCATCGGCGATACCGAAGTGAGTCAGCCGCAAACTATCAACGAAATAAAGACAATGATAAGCTCCGTGTACTCGTCAACGTTTTCAAACAAGCTGTACGCTCAGCTGTTTGAATCTTATTCCGTAACGGTAAACGGAACGAACGAAACCATAAAGCCGAGATACCGCGAGGGCTTTCTCTCGGATAATGCCGAAAGCGAGTCTGATATATCCGACGACGTTCTCCGTAAATATAAATTCATTACGGAAAACAAGATGAATTATATAAGCGCGCGCGGCGGACGTACGGTCTTTGATTACGACACTATGAAAATAGTGCGTCCAAGCAACGCGAACACGATAATCGTTGAGATGAAAGGCCTTTATCAGGACTATACCTCGTCCGATTCAAACGAAGCGGAACCAAACGGTTACAGCTGGCATACGGTCAAGCTTGCTTTTGTTAAGGAAAACGGGGCGTGGAAGCTTGACGGAGCGAGCTATTGACAGATATGGAAGCTTTTTTCGAATATATAGTAAAGCCCCCGATAGGTTATAAAAAGACAAAGAAAAGAAAAATAGGTCTTATAATATTTTACGTCGCTTTGTTCGTTTTGACGGTTTATTCGTTGTATGTGATAAACAGAGGTCTTATAGTACCGGGCGTTTTTATCACGGGAGTCGCGGATTTCCTGATATATTATTTGACGTGGCCGAAAACGAAGCCCGAATATGAGTACGGCATCGAGCTTGACGTATTCAAGTTGGCTATCATTTACGGGGGACGGGTTCGCCGCGTAATTATAAAGACTGAAGTAAAAAAAGCCGAGCTTATCGCGCCGAATAACGGAATGTATGAAAATAAGATCAAGGATTTCGCGCCGGAAAAGGAGTATTCGGGTGCTTTTACCGATGAACAGAAAAATTATTTTATGCTGTTCAGAGATGAAAATGACGTCAAGTCGATACTTTATTTTTCGGCGGATGTCGAGCAGATAAAGCATTTCAGAAGGCTAAACGGAAGAACTGTGGTCGATAGGACCGCAAAAAAGATTGAAAATGACTGATATTTCAAAAATAAACGCCGAAAAAGCGGAGCTGCGCAGGATATACAAGGAAAAAC
>JAZRUP010000095.1:0-3520 GCA_045652645.1 Eubacteriales bacterium
ATTTGTCTTCCTAAGCCCGCTTGGCCTCCGACTTCACATATATAGGATCAGAGCATCTTCTTTTGGGTCTTTCCAAGGAAAGAGAAAGCGCCGCCTCGAAAATGTTGAAAGCCAAAGGCGCGTCTTTTGACAGGATCCGAGGCGCGGTCATAAACATGTCGGGGAAAGGCACGGAAAGCAGCGTAGGAGCGAGAGATATGACCCCTTGCCTCAAAAAAATAATTGAGGATTCAGCATCGCTTTCCTCAGAGTACGGTCAAAGTTATATAGGTACAGAGCATCTTCTTCTCGCCGCGCTCTCTGAAAATGATGCCGTCGCCGTAAAGCTGCTTGAATCGTGCGGAGTTCAAGCATCCGAGCTCAAAGCTGATATTACGGTTTTTCTCGGGGGAATTTCCGAACGTTCGAAAAGCTCTCAAAAAGCCTCAAAAAACGAGATAAAGCAAACATCAGCGCTTTCCGGCTTCGGCAGGGATCTTACGGAAGCGGCAAAGCTCGGGCGTATCGATCCCGTCATTGGGCGCGTCCAAGAAACCGCCCGAGTGATCCAGATCCTTTCAAGACGCACAAAAAACAACCCTTGTCTTATAGGCGAACCCGGCGTGGGAAAGACCGCTGTCGTTGAAGGTCTTGCTCAAAAAATAGCCAACGGGGATGTTCCCGAACCTCTTAAAGATAAAAAGATCATAGTTCTCGACATTCCGTCAATGATAGCAGGAGCAAAATATCGCGGCGAATTTGAGGAGCGTATGAAGAATGTGATGAACGAGGTCGCTAAACGACCCGAGATCATTCTTTTCATTGACGAGATACACACGGTGATCGGCGCGGGTGCCGCGGAGGGCGCTGTAGATGCCGCTAACATTATAAAGCCCGCGCTAGCCCGCGGCGAGATGAGAATGATAGGCGCCACAACAATTGAAGAATACCGCCTCCATATAGAAAAAGACGCAGCTTTTGAGCGAAGATTTCAACCCGTAAGCGTAAATGAGCCCAATGTGTATGAGGCAAAAAACATACTGCTGGGACTTCGCGAGAAATTTGAGGATCATCATAAATTAAAGATACTTGACGAGGCTATAGATGCCGCCGTAACGCTCTCAAATCGTTATATTCCGGACCGTTTTCTGCCTGACAAGGCAATAGACCTGCTTGATGAAAGCGCCGCAAGGATAAGAATATCAAATTCGACAGAACCAAATCCTATTAAGCAAACCGAGGATAAGCTTGCTTTTCTTGAGCGCGAAAAAGAAGAGGCAATAAGCTCGCAAGACTTTGAAAAAGCGGCAGAGATACGTGACCATGAAAAAAATTTGCGCGATGAATATGAGAAGAACCGCGATACTTGGGCGAACGAGTCAGACCGAACTATTTTGACCGTCACCGCAGCTGATATAAAAAATACGGTCTCGTACTTGACAGGCATACCTCTCGGGGAGCTTGAAGGAAAAGAAAGCCAACAGCTTTTGGACCTTGAGGAAACCCTCAAAACACGTGTTATAGGTCAGGATGCCGCAATAAAAGCGGTTTCCAACGCAGTAAGAAGGGGGAGAACGGGTCTTTCCGACCCCAATCGCCCCATAGGATCGTTCATTTTTTTAGGACCTACGGGAGTCGGCAAAACCGAGCTTGCTATATTCCTCGCTGAGGCGATCTACGGGGACAAAAACGCTCTTATACGTCTTGATATGTCAGAATTTATGGAAAAGCACAGCGTGTCGAAGCTCATAGGTTCCCCTCCGGGGTATGTTGGGCACGAGGAAGGCGGATATCTTACAGAAAAAGTCAAGCGGCGTCCCTATTCTCTCGTGCTCTTCGACGAGATAGAAAAGGCGCATCCGGATATATTCAATATTCTTCTGCAAATACTCGATGACGGAAAACTTACCGATTCAAGCGGACGCACGGCAGATTTCAAAAACACCATAATAATAATGACATCAAACCTCGGAAGCGACAGAGAGGGTCGAAAGCATCTTGGTTTTTCGGCAATATCCGAGAATGATAATATTACCAATTTGCTTGACGAGCTAAAAGGCACGTTCCGTCCCGAGTTTTTGAACCGAGTCGATGAAATTATAAAATTCATTCCACTTTCAGATGAAAGCCTTTTAAAGATCTCGCAAAATATGCTTGATGCTCTCGCCAAAAGAGCGGGATCTGTCGGAGTAACTCTTTCTTTTGACTCCTCCGTAGAAGATCTCATAGTCAAAGAAGGTAAAGATGTAAGATACGGCGCGCGACCTCTTCGGCGCGCCGTAACAAATCTTGTTGGAAATCCTTTCTCAGAGGCGATGCTCCGAGGTGAAATTAATGTTGGCGATTCGGTAACGGCTTTTGCCGAAGAAAATAAAGTTATATTCAGATAAAAATAAAATTGCTTTCAAAAAAGCGGTTGCTCTTTACCAAAAGGTATTGAGCGACCGCTTGTTTTGTTACTAATTTTACAGAAAAAGGCTGAGCGATCAGCTTCGTTTAAAGCTTTTGGCTCAGCCCCGTTCTTTTAGTTGAATTTTATTTTAAAACAACTTTCTTAAAGCTCTTTTTGCCTCTCTTGAGAACGATTCCGTTTCGGAGTTCTTCGGCATCATAAGCCTTCTTAATATCGGTAATCTTTTCTCCGTCAGCCGTTACACCGCCCTGCTCTACCGCACGGCGAGCCTCGGACTTTGAAGGCACAAGACCGGACTTAAGAAGAAGCGTAAGAATGTCTATCTTTCCGTCAACAAGGTCGTCGTTTGCAATATCAGCGGTAGGAATATCTCCGCCCGCGCCGGCACCGAAGAGCGCCTTTGCGCTTGCCTGTGCCTTGTTTGCCTCATCCTCTCCGTGAACAAGCTTTGTGAGCTCATACGCAAGTATCTCTTTTGCTGTGTTGAGTTGGCTTCCTTCCCATGAAGCCATAGCTTCTATCTGCTCAATCGGGAGGAATGTCAGCATACGGATGCACTTGAGAACATCAGCATCCTCAACGTTTCTCCAATACTGATAGAAATCATAGGGTGTCGTTTTGTTGGGGTCAAGCCAAACTGCGCCCGATGCTGTTTTACCCATCTTCTTTCCTTCAGAGTTGAGGAGAAGAGTGATGGTCATAGCGTGTGCGTCCTTACCGAGCTTACGTCTGATAAGCTCCGTTCCGCCAAGCATATTCGACCATTGATCGTTTCCGCCAAACTGCATATTGCAGCCGTACTTTTGATAGAGATAATAGAAGTCGTAGGACTGCATTATCATATAGTTGAATTCAAGGAATGAAAGTCCCTTTTCCATTCTCTGCTTATAACACTCAGCGCGAAGCATATTATTTACGGAGAAGCAGGCGCCAACCTCACGGAGTACGTCAATGTAATTGAGATCAAGAAGCCAATCGGCATTGTTTACCATAATTGCCTTGTCCTCTCCGAACTCAATAAATCTCTCCATCTGCTTTTTGAAACAATCGCAGTTATGCTGTATAGTTTCACGTGTCATCATAGAACGCATATCGGTTCTACCGGAAGGGTCACCGATCATAGCTGTT
>JAZRUP010000096.1:0-2133 GCA_045652645.1 Eubacteriales bacterium
CGAATGGCGCTTGAAGCCTTTCCGACGAATTCAAGCATCTCTTCAAGCGCGTCGAGAAGCTTGCGGCAATATGCCTCGCCGCGTACTCCGCCGTTGTCGGCAAGAGATATCTCTTTGGCTATCAGAGTGGCAGTTGCGATCTTGCCCGTGCGTCTGTAATCAATGACTGACGCGCGTGCGCGGCATTCACAAAGAAGATGAATGCTTCCGTCATTGTTGACACTCTGTCTGATCTTTGCAACGGTTCCCACGCGGCAAAGATTATCGGGAAATTCGTTTTCGGCAAGCTCGCTGTCCTCGGAAACGAGGAATACCATCATACCTGCCCCGGCAGCGGCTTCAACAGCGGCGGCAGCCTCTTTGCTGTCTGATTCAAAATCTATAGGGAAGGGCGGAAATGCAACCGCATCGCCCAGGGGAACTACGGGAAGCGTGAGTTTATCGATTTTTTCTGTGTATTGCGACATTTATTTATCCTTTCGGTGCGCGTTTTGCACATAAGCGCGCAGAGTTTGTATTTATATTATTATAATATTATAGCATACAATTTGAAAAAAATCTATACATTAATGAAAGTTTTATTAAAAAAAGTGAAAATTAGCTGTGGCAAGGGTTTTGCTTGGATAATGAATAATTTGGTTATATTGACTTAAAACGCTATTGGCTTTTTGTAACATTTGACGTGTCGCACCAACTGTCGTTGTGAAAGTGCACTAAAAACTGCGCGTATTTGAGCTTAAAATTCTACATTGTTGCTTTTGCACGAAAAAAAGTGCGAATATTCGTCATTTTTAACATTTACTTTTTGCCGAAAATGTAGTATAATGTCGGTACGCAACGCAATAGCGTCGCGGCCTCGAATGCACAGCGGTCACCTTTTTCTGCGGACTATCAAGCTTATGATATGTTTAAAACGCGGAGATCGGTCACCGTTGTTGCTTTTTATATAATTTTTGCAGCATCAAAAATGCTGCTTTTTCTGTTTTTTTATGAAAAAGACAGCGAATTATCAATAAAATGTTGACAATTAATTAAAAAGTATGTATAATATTAGTATCAACTCAAAACGTGAGTTGAAATTTTGATTTTAAGAGGTCAGTTATGAAAAAAACTACATTGAGATTCACTTCACTTTTTTTGATCTGTTTGATCCTTTTGACTTCATGTGCTTTTGTTTCCTGCGCCGATACCGGCAGTGAGGGTGAGGTGACAACAGGTGCTCCTGCGGCAACCCAAAACACGCCCGACACCGCCGAGGTGACCGAGGCGGATACAACCCCCGTCTTCAGCGAAGCAAACTACGGCGGCGAGAATTTCGTGGTTATTTCCCGCAGCCCTACTGCGTCTTCCTATCCTGCTTTTTATATAGGAACCGAAGAGCCTACCGACGTAATGAGCTCTGCTGTCTATACCAGAAATATCAATACCGAAGAGAAGTATGGCATAAAGATCGAACAGATGGTGGGCGACAAGATATCCACGAGTGTCAGAAACGGTGTTGATTCGGGTATGCTTGAGTTTGACGTTATCCTCGATCAGCGTGAAAATCTCGCTTCGCTTGCTATGAGCGGATATCTTTACGATTTTAATTCGCTTAATATAGATTACACAAGACCTTGGTGGGATACTAACTGCGCCGAGGGATATGAGATCGGCGGCAAGCTTTTCATTATGGCGAACGATACCAGCGTCAGCAACCTTGCAGGTGCAAGATTCTTCTTCTTTAACAAAAATCTTATCAAGGACTATCAGCTTACAAGCCCCCACACCTATATTCAGGAAAATAAATGGACGATTGATAATTTCCTTTCTCTTGTAAATGCTGTATATACCGATGACGGCGACGGTGTAAGAACCGGATCGGATGTTTACGGACTCCTTATGGAAACCGGCGCAACGAACGGAAATGCAATACATATGCTCGTAGGTTGCGGAGTTAAATTCTCCGAAAAGGATGATAACGATAAGCTTGTCATTAACCTTGATCTTGACAAGATAGATAATATTTTCGGAAAACTTTCAGCTGTTTTGAAGGGCGAAACTTGTCTTACATATTCAGATGCATCTAACGGAGCGGAATATTCCGAATTCGGAAACAAATATAACTATTGCAGAAATCTGTTCGCACAGGAT
>JAZRUP010000097.1:0-9934 GCA_045652645.1 Eubacteriales bacterium
AATTTGTCTTCCTAAGCCCGCTTGGCCCCCGACTTCGAAAAGCTAAAAACCTCGGAAGCCGCATTTTTATATACATATGATGGTGCGGATGTTGCTCCTGTTGAAGCTCATTTTATAGATCTTGGCGGACAAACGAATGAATCTCTCAAGTCAATAATAGATACGCTCCCGAGTGGTGTTGCGGCTGTCTCTCTTTATTTGCGAGAGCAAAATAATTCTGTTGCATACAACTCTGAGGTTTACAAAGCGCTATTTAAGTCATCCGGAACCATTGATCTGACATCTGCCGTTATACAGCTACACGATAAAAACATATATGTGAGCGCGTGCTTTGATTGCAACTCTTTTTGGACAGAGGATCAAAACGCAAGAAATGCGTCAATAGCATTCGAAGCATCGTTGATAGCTGAAGCCGCAATTGCGGGCGTTGACGATATTGTTATTATGAATTTGCCCGTAAATGACGAAGGAATTTCTTATGCGTCAAAGCTGTTTTCTGAAATCAGAAAAATAAAATCAGACGCTTGCCTTGGCGCTGCCATTAATTATGACAATGTAAAATCAGACGGCGGTGCTGCGGCGCTGGAAGATTATTCTAAATTCGCCGATTTCTGCGCTGTTGATGCAAGTGCCGCGCAATTAAACGGAATGACCTCTGAAAATATTGCCGATTCACTTCTCTATATGTTTGAACTATATCCTTTAAGACTTTTGGTCGGCACTTCAGGTCAAGCGGATTTTAGCTCTTGCGTAAACACGTTCAATCAACTTGGAATTGTTAATATACAAGCCTATAAAAAGCTCGGTTCGTTATCATTAGGATAAAAAGAGGTGGTCTTATACCACCTCTTTTAATATTGCAAGACCGGAGACGAATATTTAATAATTTTGGGGGTCGTTTTCTTTTTTTTAAAAGATTTAGTTAACTGGTTTATACTTCTTTTGGCGTTGAGTGCGGCATTGGGGAGACCTCCTATGCTTTTTTGCCATTGAGTAGCTATATAAAGATTGTCTATTCCCTTAATTTTTGAAGGAACGTTAAATATCATTGCTCTGCCCGGTGTTATTGCAAAACTCAAAAAAGCCCCCTTGTTGGAGTTAAAATATCTCTTATAACTTGCAGGAGTCCATACGTCAAGAAGTTTTAAAGACTTTTGGAGTGACGGATAATGATTTATAATACGCTTTGCTACCTCATCCGCAAATTTATTTTTCAAATCTCTGTACTTTTCTTTGTTTTCATAAAGTCTTATCCACCGATCAGCCTCGTTCTCATAAAGATAAAACATAACTTGAAGAACAGCCTTGCCTTCCGGCATTTTTATCTCTGAAGGTCTATAAGGCTTGATAAGCATTCGATCGACCTCCCTGCCCTCAATATTAAAACTATCTATATCAAAAGCAACCGGATTCTGGGGAATATCATCCGACAGATCACACGAAAACGCAGCTTGTATTGCGGAAAAGATCGGCATTTGCTCTCTGCTTTTATATGCCCGCCTGAGTTTTGACGGCATATAAAATTCAGGAACAAGCTTGCCAAAAGTAAACGACGGGTCGCAGCAAGCAATTACTCTATCTGCCTTTACAGTGTTCCCGTTACCAAGTCTTACCCCAACAACACGTTTTCCCTCTATGATCATCTCTTTTGCCTCACATGAGGTTATAAGTTTTCCTCCAAGCGCAAGATATCGATTCTCCATTCTTTTTGCCGCCTCTTTTGACCCTCCGATAGGCACGTCCGCATCACCGCAAACAAAGGCTGAATACGCTATAATAAGCGATAGCGCTGACAAATTGGGGCTGAAATAATCTGTCATCAACGCTGAAAGCAACGGATGCTTAAATTTTTTTGCAAGCTCTCCAAGCGTTATCTTTGAATATCCTATTATCAAAGGAACTAAGTGAAAAACCGACAATTTTCCTAAAAAATCCTTATTATTAAAGCATACCATCAGCCTTACCGCATTTATGAATTTTTTGGATTCTTCTTCATCGATCGGTGATATAGTGCACATAGCCTTCAGGGTTTTTTCTGTGTTTCTGAAAAGAGATATCTTTTGACCTCGCCTTTCAACTGAATAAAAAGCCGACATTTTTATAAGCTTGATATCATCCGACAGCATACCAACTGTTCGCCAAATATTATTCAACTCGCTGCCGTTTTTGGTTCCGTTAAGCCAATGCAAGCAGTTATCTATATAGTGCCCTTTTTTTTCCCATCCCGTAAGATTTCCGCCTGTAAACTTGTTTTTCTCAATAATAATGCAATCAAGACCCGAAAGTCTGCCGTATATCCCCGCGGTGAGACCAGCAACACCGCCCCCTATAATTACTGTTTTTCCCAAAACAACACCTCTGCGCTTTTTTATTACTTTGCGCAGAGGTGTATTATTTTATTCATTTTTTGTTTTTCAGATCAAAGCCGCTTCTTGTTTTAACATATTTTCTCTGTTTCTGCCTTCTCAAAAGAGCGAGCTTCGGAACAAGGAAAAAAATGACAGATGAAACAAGCAGGACCGCTGCCGTTATTATAAAAGCTCTTCCGGTAAGATATCCTTCAACACGGTCAAGGAAAACCAGAAACACGCTTTTTTCGACATCTTCCGAAACAGTAATATCGGCAATGCCTCTAATCTCGTTGCCATACCAAACAACGTATTTGCCTACCGTATCCCCTTTTTTTATAGGCGCATTCAATGAATCGCCGTCTGTTACAACCGTATAACGGAGCTTATCTTTATTTTCACTTCCATAAAGAAAAACCGCGAGATCCTCCGAAAGAACAAGAGAAACATTCGCATCCTTGGTCTGACTCATATCAACCTTAAAATTTCCGACAGGATCATCTCGTTCTGCAAGAGTAATATAAGAATTTTTATATCCCCAATCCAAAGCGTTTTGAATCAAAGCGAATCTCGTATCGTTATCCGACGAACATCCCATAGCAACAACAACGAATCGCTTCCCTCTTGCCTCACCATAGTTTATAAGACAAGCCCCCGAGTCCGTCGCGCCTGAATTCATTCCTCTTACGCTGGCGCAATAATATGGAGAGTTTTTATTTAGTATCTCATTACTTCCGTAAAGTGTGCGTTCCTCCCCGTCGGCATATTTTACGGTGTAATTATAAACCGAGCTTACTTCAACAAAAAGCTCATTTTGGGAAGCCGCGACAGTAAGATTTACCAAATCACGAACGGTAGTTTTCATTTTATGGTCATCAAGACCCGTGACATTAGTATAATACGTTGAGTACAAAGAAAGCTCTTTTGCTCGTGCGTTCATAAGCTCTATCATTTCAGCTTCGTTTCCGGCCGCAATAACGGCAAGTGCCCTTGCTGCGTCATTATATCCGCAACCGTAAGCAGCAAACATAAGATCTTTTATTTTTATTTGCTTACCCTCAGAAAGTCCCATGCTCTTTCCATAAGCTCCCTCAAGCATATCTGCCGTTACAGTTACAATGTCCTCTGCGCTCGACGCAAGCCTTTCACAAGCAATAAGTCCGGACATTATTTTTACGCTTGATGATGGAGAAATAAGCTTGTCAATATTTTGATCTATCAAAAAATACTCCGTGTCTATATCAAAAAGAGCGAAGCAATCTGCCACATATGCGGGAGACGGTGCCGTATCTTCAGCAGTCCCCCCGAACGTAAAGATCACGGTAAAAAGAAGGAAGAACGATATAAAACAAATTATCTTTGCTTTCATAGCGTCCCTCCATTCTTATCATTTATTTTTAAAATAATCTCTTGTTTCAATTATATTGCGGCGAATAGCCTCCGTTAATTCTGAAATGTCATTAAACTTTTGTTCATTGCGTAAAAATTTATAATAATTTACTTTTATTTCTTCTCCGTAAAGATCTCCATCAAAGTCAAGTATGTGAGTTTCACATCTTACCCCCGCATCCCCGACGGTCGGATTCGTTCCGACATTTGTAACAGACAGATACTCCTTTCCTCGCACCTCAGCTGTCGTTGCATAAACACCTTTTTTAGGCACAAATTTCTCCTCTGTAAAGAACTGATTTATAGTTGGCAGCCCCCATTGGCGACCAAGCATTTTACCTTTAACTACCTTGAGAGAAGAAAAATACGGACGTCCAAGCATTTGAGTTGCGGATTCTGTATCCCCTGCAGAAAGATATTGGCGTATCATACTTGAACAAACAGTAATACCGTCAATGGTTACAGGTGATACAACTCGGCAATCTGCCCCAAAAACATCAAAAAGGATCTCAGGACTTCCTTTGCCGCCTTTACCAAACTTAAAATTAAATCCGCAAACAGTGGCAACACATCCAAGCTCTTTTTTGAGAATATTCTCGGTAAAATCACGAGGCGACATATCTCTTAGCGAAGAAAAATCTCCAAGCACAGCTATATCAAGGCCGAGTTCTGCAAAAATTTTTAATTTTTCCTCTGTCGTAGTAAGACAACGGTGCTTTTCTCCAAACAAAAATTCGGCGGGCGGTTGCCTGAAGCACCACGCTCCGCCGAGTATATTTTTATCTTTATCCTTTTGGAAAAATTTATTCTTCAAATCAACAGTTTGCCGTATAAGCTCAGCATGACCGAGATGAACACCGTCAAAATTTCCAAGACAAAGAACGGACGAATCACACCCGGACAGTTTTGCCCCGGTGTGAAGATCTATTATCTCAATCATCAGTCTTTAAGATATTCCCTTACCATAGCATTGAGAAGCTCGTCCCTATCTATATGGCGGACAAGAGCTCTCGCGTTTTTATAATTTGTAATGTAAGTAGGGTCTTCCGTAAGCAAATAACCGACTATCTGATTTACAGGATTGTACCCCTTCTCCTTCAGTGCCGCATAAATGGTCTGAAGGATCTTTCTCATTTCCTCATTACCGTCATGGTAGGCTTCAAATTTTTGAGTATTACCGTTTTTGCTGATCGCAGGCATTTAACGATCCTCCTTATACTCCAATATTATATTTATTATAACTCATATAATAATATTTTTCAAGAGTATTTTTAGATTTTTTATTTGATTTTTGTGTTTTTTGAATGTTTTTTGATCTAAAAAATGAAATTTACCGCTTTTTTATTCTGACAAGCGTCTTTATTCCCTCAAGCAAAGCCTCTGAAAGAGCATCAATATCACTTTTTTCGGTATATCTTGAAATGCTTACTCTGAGCGAGCAATCTGCTTGAAGCGATGTTAAACCAAAAGCAATAAGCGTTTCGCTAGGCTTATTAGAATGAGATGAACACGCGGAGCCCGAAGAAACGCACACCCCTTTAGCGGTCAAGAAATTTAACATAGTTTGACTTTTTATATTCGGCAAAGTTAAATTCAGAATATGAGGCGCGGCATTTCCCGGAAGATTAAATGAGATCCCCTCAATTTGAGAAAGTTTATCGAAAGCATATTGGCGTATCTCTATCATTTTATCGGTATCGCAAGAAAAGCTTTTTGAGCATTCCTCCGCAGCCGCCCCAAAAGCGGATATGCCAATTGTATTTTCTGTTCCTGAACGAAAACCGTTCTCCTGCCCTCCTCCAAGAATAGTAGGTACAATACGTTTTTCCTTTATCATACGGTCGCTGACCCAAAGCGCCCCAACTCCTTTCGGGGCGTGTATCTTATGTCCGCTGAGCGAGATCATATCGGCACGGAGCGTGTCGGGTGTAAATTTAACCTTCAAAAATCCTTGGACCGCATCACAATGACACACGGCTTCGGGATATTTTTTCTTTATTTCGGAAAAAACTTGAGCAACATCGTAAATCGCTCCCGTTTCATTGTTCACAAGCATAAGACTTGCCATAAAAACAGGGTGTGACAACGCTTCTTGTACATCTGACGGATCTAAAGCCCCGTGACGCGTTTTGAGCCTATAAATTTCAAAGCCTTGCGCTGTAAGTGCTTCAAGCGTCTTTGAAACCGATGGATGTTCTGAATCCGTTGTGATGATCCTGTTTGCCGTTCTTCGCGATTTTGCGTTTACAGTTCCCAAAACTGCAAGATTCGATGCTTCGCTTCCGCACGACGTAAAAATAAGTTTCCCGTTTTTTGCTTCGAGAGCATTCATAACAGATCTACGCGCGGATTCGATCAATGACCTCGCGGAATCTCCCGCATAATGAAGAGACGATGGATTGCCATAGCAATCCATCGCGCGATTTATAGCTTTTTTTGCGCTGTCACATAAAGGCGTCGTTGCGCTATTATCTAAATAAATCATCATTTAAACCTAAATTCGGCAATTATTTTATCTACGTCAGACGTATGGGAATCATAATTTTGTACGGTTGATGTATATGTAAGACAACATATCATTTGTCCGTAATATGTCACAACAGCGCGACATTTATATTCTTCCTCGCCCATATTTTTTACGGTATAAACATACTGCTTCGCAAAAATATCTCCACCGCCGAGAGCAGAATCCTTGCATTCATCTTCTATCAAAGAATAGCTGTAAAAGCCCTTTTTAACGCTATTTTCAAATTCCGCCCAATAAGCGTCTATATAAGGCTCTCTTGTTCCGTTAGATTCAGGCGTTGTATTAAGAATATGAAACATTACGTTAACATTGGAATTGTCGTTTCCCGAAACAAACGCATAAGGATTACCGTATCCTCTATCCTCTGTCCATGACGTTGGAACGAACAAATAGAAAAGATCATCCTCTTCCGATATAAGCTTCATACCGTCAGGAACCTCTACGTCAGAGTCTTTTCCACAGGAGACCGCAAAAAGACAAATCACAGCAAGTAATATTAAACTTAAAATTCTTTTCATTTTGACCTCTTTTGGCTTTTATCAATAATATTTATTTGTATTATATCATAAAAGAGTGCATATAATATCAAATTTTTGTTAATTCTTGCGCAGCTGTCAAAATTCCTATCTTTCCGGCTTCAAAAGTAAGTCCGCCTTGAAGATACGCTATGTACGGAGGTCTTATAGGACCGTCAGCCGACAGCTCGATGGACGAGCCTTGAGTAAAGTTACCTGCTGCCATTATGACTTTATCCGAATATCCCGGCATCTCCCACGGCTCAGGTGTAACGTATGCGTCAACGGGAGATCCCGCCTGAACTCCTCTGCAAACCGCGCAAAGCCCTTCCGCGCTTCCCGTATATATTGACTGAATTATGTCCGCTCTCTGCTCATCCCACGCGGGCTCTGTCTTATATCCGAGCGCAGAGAATATGTACGCAGCAAAATGCGCCGTTTTAAGAGCCTGCGCAGTTGAGTGTGGCGCATAGAAAAGTCCTTTGTAAAGGCTCTTATTAAGTCCGAGAGTACATCCGACCTCCCCTCCCGTTCCGGGCGAGGTCAGTCGGTATGAGCAAAGCTCAATAGCTTTAGCTGTTCCTGCAAGATATCCACCCGTTTCAGCCATACCGCCGCCCGCATTCTTTATAAGCGAACCGACACAAAGATCGGCTCCAAGAGCTGACGGTTCAAGCCTTTCGGTAAACTCTCCGTAGCAGTTGTCAACGTAGACGAAAGTATCGGGAGATACGGATTTTACGACTTTGACAAGCTCCCCGATCTCAATAGACGTTAACGTCCTTCTATCCAGATACCCTTTTGAACGCTGAACGAAAACTACCTTTATTTTTTCGCTTTCAACGGCGGCTTTTATCGCCTTAAGATCAAGTCTTCCGTCCTTTAGGTCTATCTGCTTGTATTTTACTCCGAAATCAGCAAGTGAGCCGTTTCCGGGGGTTCCCGTGTTGCCTATGACCTCGTCAAGCGTATCATAAGGCTTTCCTGCTACAGAGAGCATAATATCACCGGGGCGTAAAAGTCCAAAAAGACCTATTGTCAACGCCTGTGTTCCGTTAACGATCTGTGTTCTGACGAGCGCGGATTCACATCCGAAAATATCTGCCCAAATAAGGTCAAGCGTATCCCTTCCCTTGTCGTCGTATCCGTAACCGCTGGTTCCCGCAAACATAGCGTCCGACACCCTGTGCTCTCTAAAAGCATCTATTATTCTGTTCGTATTATAAAACGATGTCTCATCTATATTTGCAAAAATGGGAGCAAGCGAGATTTCCGCTTCCTTCGCAAGATCTGTAAGCTTCTTTGAAAATTCCATTATCTATTAAGTCCTTTGATATATTCTATTGTAAGCTCGATCGTCGCGTTAACATCCGAGAGATCAAGCATCTCGTTCGCGGAATGAATATAGCGTGTGGGGATCGAGATAGCGGCAGCGCGGCTTCCTGCTCCCGACATCTGCATAGAGCTTGTGTCTGTTCCTCCATAAGTCAAAATCTCAAGCTGGTACTTTATCTTATTCGCTTTTGCTGTCGAGATAAGTTCATCAACAAGTGTAGGATCACAGATCACCGACGAATCCTTGATCTTTATAGCCGCACCGTCACCGAGTGCGCAAGCCATAGGCGAGGATCCGGGCGTGTCGCCCGTTCCTGTTACGTCATAGGCAAGAGCAATATCGGGCGCGACAGCGAACGACGCTGTCTTTGAGCCTCTGCATCCAACCTCCTCCTGAACCGAGAAAACATAGTAGATATCATCTTTTATATCTTCACTCGCAAGTGCTTCGGCAACCTTAAGAAGAACCACGCAGCCGATTCTGTCGTCAAGGGGATGTCCGCAAATTCTGCCGCCCATAAGTCGAGTTATACCGGCGTCAAAGCGGAACACGTCACCAATCTTGACCTTTTTTTCAGCTTCTTTTCTGCTCTTAGCGCCAATATCAATATAGAAATTATCGGAAGTATAGTCAGTAGGCTTAGTTTGAGCGTTAGGAACGACAACTCCTCTGACTCCATTCTCGGAAAGAACAAGACCGTAAGATATTGAGGAAAGACCAACACCGCCAACGGGAGAAATTCTGATCTGACCCTTTTCTTCAATAAAAGTTACCATAAATCCGATCTCGTCCATATGAGCGCAAAGCATTATTTTCTTACCGTTACCGCTTCCCTTTTTGATTGCTATCAAATTTCCGAGATTATCAGTGTAATTTTCGTCAGTATATTTTTCTATCTCCGCGCGTATAACATCCGCGGCTTTCTTTTCATAGCCCGAAACGCCGTGCGCGGTGCATATTTTTCTTACAAGATCAAGCATTTTCTATTTCCTCCGAATTAAATTCTTTGATCAATGCAACAAGCATATTGCCCATTGAGAGATAGTCATCCGACGAAACGACACAAGCAGCGGAATGAATATATCTTGAGGGAGCTGACATAGCAAGCGTACGAACACCCGCTCCCGCTTTGTGGATGGAGCCCGCGTCGTTTCCGCCTGAAACATAGCGTTTATGCTGAAGAGGTATTCCCTTTTTTTCGGCAAGAGAGATCGCAAATCTGACAAAACCTCGGTCGTAGATCGTGGATCTGTCCATAAGAGATATGGCTCCTCCGTTTCCGAGCTTTGCAACACGTCGGCTCTCGGGAATGTCAGGCAGATCGGCTACTGCCGTTGTTTCAAGTACGATAGCGAAATCAGGTGATATTGTGTGAGCAACAGTTCTTGCGCCCGAAAACCCTATCTCCTCGCGAACGGTGAAACAAAAGTAAAGATCGAGCGGAACACTCTCTCCCTTGATCTCATCAAGCGCGTAAAGTATCTCCGCGCATCCGAGACGGTCATCAAGCGCCTTGCCTTTTATAAATCCACCGTTCTCTCCATAAATTACAAAGTCTGAATCAAAAGTTCCCGCCGCCGCTATAAAGGTAAGCTCCTCGGCATCAGCCTTGTCCTTCGCGCCAATGTCGATATACATTTTATCTATCGGGGTTGCATTTGCTCTCTCTTCAGGCGACTGATGGTGAATTGCTTTTGAAGCAATAACTCCCGGAACATAACCGCCGTTCTTCCCTTCAAGGATCACGTGCTTTCCACAAAGAACTCTCGGGTCTATTCCTCCAAGCGGAGCAAATTTTATATAACCATCGTCGGTTATA
>JAZRUP010000098.1:0-4645 GCA_045652645.1 Eubacteriales bacterium
ACCCATGCGGACTGTAGTTCTTCCGCAGGCGCAGGGCTCTGCGTTAAGTGTGCAGATGTCGTGCGTGCGGTATCTTATCATAGGCTGACCTGTCTTGGTTATGGTCGTGAAAACAAGCTCACCCGGAGTTCCGTAGGGAAGCGGCTCGCCTGTTGTGGGGTCTATTATCTCAACTATGATATGGTCCTCATTGACGTGCATTCCGTCTTTTTCGATACATTCAAAGGCAACTCCGGGGCCCGCGATCTCGGTCAGACCGTAAATGTCCATAGCATCAATTCCGAGAAGCTCCTCTATCCTCTGTCTCATTTCCTCGCTCCAGGGCTCAGCGCCGAAAACACCCGCCTTGAGCTTGATATCCTTACCGGGAACAAGACCCATCTCCTTTATGGTCTCTCCAAGGTAAAGCGCGTATGAAGGTGTGCAGCAAAGAATAGTTGAACCAAGCTCCTTCATCATCATTATCTGTCTCTGCGTATTTCCGCTTGACATAGGAATTACCATACAGCCAAGCTCGCTCGCGCCCTGATGCGCTCCAAGCCCGCCCGTGAAAAGCCCGTAGCCGTAAGCTATCTGAACTATATCTTCCTTTGTTGCGCCCGCCGCGTAGAGGGCTCTTGAGACCATCTCGGACCAGACTTCAATATCGTTTTGCGTATATCCCGAAACGATGGGCTTACCCGTAGTACCCGACGAGCCCTGAATCCTTACTATCTCCGACTTGGGAGCCGCAAGCAGTCCGAAGGGGAACTGATCGCGCAGGTCGGTCTTCTCGGTGAAGGGAAGGAGTTTGATATCGTCGACCGTTTTTATGTCGTCGGGAGTGACGCCCTTGGCTATCATTCTCTCGCGGTACATAGGTACGTTATCATAAACGAGCTTGACGGTTGCCTTAAGTCTTTCCCCCTGAAGACCGCGAAGCTCTTCTCGTGACATACATTCTTTTTCTTTTTGGTAGATCATTTTCTTTTTCTCCTTTATGTTAAGGTATGGAATTATTATTTCAAATACTGCAAAGACGCAGCAGAAGAATTTCTGTTTTAAATTTTCCGTTTACGACCGTAACGCTATCGATAGCCTTTTCGGGGTGAGGATTTCGCCATTCGTAGCGGTAAACGGTCACGGGAGTTCCGTCGTCGGTCTTACCATCAAGTCCGTCAACGAAATATGTCGCTGAATATCCGTTGTCACGGCAGTATTCGTCCCTGAACGACTCGTTGCGGAGTCTCTCGAAGTGGCTGATATTTATGCCGTACTCGACAGGTATTATCTCGATCCTTCCGTCCGAGTAGGTTATCTTATAATGTCCTATCTCGTCAGAGGGCGCGTTAGTGAGCTTTTTCGTCGCGACGTGTCTGAAGATAAGCGCTCGGCATTCTTTCTCAACACTGACAGTTTTCGCGAATTCCGTATCATTTGTTAGCGGAAAGTCCGCGGGAACGTCGTAAATAAGGGTCTCATGCCCTGTTAGAGGCTCCTCGCCTCGAAGCGCGTGACGCAGACAAGGTATGATAGCTCTCAGCTTTCTGTCGTAAATGTATCTAAGATGTTGCGAATATTTATCAGACCAAAGCATCTCTGCCGATAGCATAAATTCGTATATCTTTCCACCAAGATCCTTTTCGTTTGACGGAAGGATATAATGCGCGTAATTTTTATTTTGGGGAATGTTGGCTGTAAGCTCGTCGGTGTCGTTGATGTTATGATCTTTCGTTGCATCCGAGAACTCAAGTATAGGTTCGATGCCGAAGGAACGCGCGTAATCAACGAGATCCTCGACGGTCTCTTTTTCTGCTTCGCAGTCTCCCGCGCGTTCGATCACAGAGGTATTATAGCCCATTGGAGACACAACGTATTTTATAAGTCTTTTTGCGAATTCAAGCTCTTCTTCGCGAGGCATCATAATATGTACGGTTCTGAACGGCACACGTGGCGCGTCATCGACCTCTATCGCGGGAACTCCTTTTGTTGACACAAGTTTTATAAGATTTTCCGCGCCGTATATGAATCCACGATCGTCCTTGGCGTAAAGCTCGGCAGCTTTTTCTGTTATTTTAAGCCTATATCCGTTATTCAAAAGGCTTTCGTCGTAAATGAATCTCAGCGTTCCGTTTAAAGAGACAGCGGCTTCAAAACCTGTTTTTTCAAGGAGCTTTTCCGCAAAAATGTCAAACGCGGCTCTCGCGTTTTCGGAGCGCACGGAAATTGACGTAAGAGCGGAGAGGGGAAGATACCCGCCTGTTTTCTTGACAGATACGGGTGTTGGAAACAGAAGCATTTCATCCGTGTCGCTGCCCCACAGATCTATGCCGTCTATATCCAAGGATGAAAAATATACGTTAAATTCAATGATAAAGCCACGAAGCTTTTCGTGAATTTCAAGAGTTACGCTTTTTTCGGCGATATTCTTGCCCGTCTCAGCAGAATAAGAAGCTAAGATGCGCGTTTTATCCTCATCATAAACCGTGACCTTACGTATTGCGCCGTCATCGCCCAAACCGAGGCAAAGGTCTCCGACGTAATACTCTTCACCGAGATCAACTTCAAGATCGAGAATATCTTCATAAAGATCTTCCCTCTTGACAAACAGGCGTTCTCCCGAAAATGGGTTGCCATCAATATGAGGATATGTTTTAGCGTCACCCTCGGCTCGGCGTACTGTATATATTATGTTCGCAATATCGTTAAGCCGTCCTATACGCATATCTTTCTCCCAAAAAAGTATTTATAAAAACTATACCACATTTTAATGAAAAAATCAAGGATTTTTGCTCGATTTTTGAATTTATATTCATTATTTTAGTAACTAATAAGGTTGACAGAGAGAGATCTGCGTGATACAATAATCATAATTAAAATATTTTCTGAGAGAGGGCAAATTTATGAAGATATCTAAAGAAACAGCCGCGAATATGGTCGTAACAAGTCTAACGGCTGTGTTTGAGGCTATATAACGTGAAAACTTTACAAAAACGAGGCTTGCTTTTAAAAATACTTTTTCTGGCATGGCCCGCTATCGTTCAAGAGGGGCTTAATGTTGCGGTGTCATATATAGATACCGCCATGGTCGGGACTATGGGAGCGGAGGCGTCCGCTGCGGTCGGGCTTTCGTCAACTCTTATCTGGCTTGTTTCAAGCATCGCGGGCGGATTTGGGATCGGAGTTCTTGCCCTTGCGGCTCAGGCGGATGGCTCTGGAGATGCTTCTCTCGTAAAAAAAGCAGGCCATCAGGCTTTTTATATTACTCTTGCTGTCGGAATACCTCTGACTGTCATATGTCTTGCCGTATCGCCATTCGTGCCCGCGTGGCTTGGAGCAGACATTTCCATAAGGCACGACGCATCGGTATATTTCGCCATAATCTCATCAGCCTGTCTCTTTCGTACCGCTTTGATAATATTTTCGAGCGCGCTCAGAGGTGTCAGTGATATGAAGACACCGATGCTTATAAATCTTGTTATGAACCTTGTTAACGTCGCGTTGAACTTCTTTTTTATCTACCCCACGCGACGCGTGGATTGGCTTTTTGATCTTACTCTCCCCGGCGCGGGACTCGGAGTTGCGGGCGCGGCGATAGCTACGGCAATATCTCTCGCCGTCGGCGGTATTCTGATGTTCATTTTTTATTGTGGAAATAAAAGCTTTGACGTGAAGAACAGCGGTATTCATTATGACGGCGCGGCTATGAGAAGTGCGCTTAAAATAGGCATTCCCGTCGTTATGAGCCGAAGCGTGCTTTGCTTTGGATACGTTGCGTTTTCCGCTATTGTCACGGGACTCGGAGTAATTCCGCTTGCGGCGCACAATATAGCTATACAGGCGGAGCAGGCGTTCTACATACCGGGCTACGGTTTTCAATCCGCGGCGGCAACGCTCGCGGGCAACGCTAAGGGTGAGGGCGACCGAAATAAAATAAAGCGCGTTAACAACACTATCTGTGCGATAACTTTTTCCGTAATGTTTGTCGCGGGAATAATTCTTTTTGTGTTTGCTGATGCTCTTATGGGAATATTCACGCCCGACAGCGAGGTGATAAAGCTTGGCGCGGCAGTACTTCGCATCGTATCGGTGTCAGAGCCGATATACGGAGTTTTGGTTATTCTTGACGGTACCTTCAACGGGCTCGGAGACACTAAGATCCCGTTCGTTTTTTCGGTCATAACTATGTGGGGAATACGTATTCTCGGCTCGGCTGTGCTTGTGAACGTGTTCGGATTCGGACTTCAAACCGTTTGGCTTTTGATGATAGCTGACAATATAGCGAGATGCGTTATGCTGGCAGTAAGATTTTCACTTAAATACGGGAAAAAAGCCGTAATCTCTTGACTTTTTTTGGGTTTTGATATAAAATATTCTTGTTAATAAATTTTGTTTTTGAAAGGACATTCAAAAAATGAAAAGAATCATTACGTTCGGTGAAATTATGCTCCGCCTGAATCCCGCGGGATATACCCGTTTCGTTCAGGCAAACGCGTTTGAGGCGAGCTACGGCGGTGGCGAGGCAAACGTTGCGGTCTCTCTCGCAAATTACGGTATGGATGCGGCTTTCGTATCTAAAGTACCCTCTCACGAGATCGGCCAAGCTGCTCTAAACGAGCTTCGCAAGTTTGGCGTTGACACAAAATACGTTGCTCGCGGCGGAGAC
>JAZRUP010000099.1:0-6178 GCA_045652645.1 Eubacteriales bacterium
GGTGCGCCCAATACCAGGAGTCGTAAGTACCGTTGTCGGCGTTAAGCATATCGTAGCCCGCATCCTGGAGGAATTTAGCCGCCTTTTCGGATTCTTCCATATTTCGTCCGACCTCAACGTATTTTTCTCCCGGCATAGCGCCCTCGCAGAAGCCCTTCATCTTGGACTCAACGGAGTAGCGCAGAGATACGGGATAGTCGTCGCCGCAAGTCTCCTTTATCGCCTTAACGACCTCGGCGGCGAAGCGGTAGCGGTTCTCAAAGCTGCCGCCGTACTCGTCCGTACGCTTATTAAAGAACTCGATAGCGAACTGGTCGAGAAGATAGCCCTCGTGTACGGCGTGTACCTCAACGCCGTCAACTCCCGCTTCTTTGCATAGCTTGGCGGTCTTGGCAAATGCTTCGATTATCTCGTGGATCTGCTCCTTCGTCATCTCAGGGCACTCAATATCGTGCGCCCAACGGGACGGCTGCGGAGAGGGAGACGCCAGCTCGTGACTCGTGTCAAGGATCGGCTTTATGAGCGCGCGCGTAAATTTGTTTTTGTGAAGGGGAGCAACGAGCTCGGTTATCGCCCAAGAGCGACCCATACCCGCCGTTAGCTGAATGAAGAGCTTCGCGCCCGTTTTATGGATCTCATCCATAAATTCTTTAAGCTCCTTGAACATCTTTTCGTTCTGCCAGAGCCATTTTCCCCAGAAGGTGTCACGCAGAGGCGCGATACCGGGGATTATAAGACCGACGTTATTGTTCGCTCTCTCAAGGAAAAGCTTTGCCGCCTCTTTGTCGAAGTGGCAGCCCGTCAGCTCAAACCAACCGAAAAGCGAGGTGCCGCCCATAGGGCACATAACTATTCGGTTTTTGATCTCCACGTTACCGATATTCCACGGTGTAAACAGTGAAGAATACTTGGGATCGAGATTTTCCATACTCAAATACCGTTCCTTTCGTCTTTGATCTATAACCGATTTTTAACTGTTACAAGGTAATTATATCACTTTTTTGCGGACAGTTCAACATATTTTTAAAAAAACACAAAATTGTCTCAGGCAAACAAGCGCTCAAGATAAACTAAGCCTTTTTCAAGTTTTCGCCCGCCTTTTTCAAAAGGCGGCACGGATCCAACGCCGTGTGGCGTTGGTCGCGCTCCGCAGAGCGCGAAATCCACCTTTTGCGTCCCGAAAAAAGCAACCTAATTTTTGGGAGTGATAACTCCTAAAAATTGGGGTGGTTTTTCAGCAAAAAATAATCGCTTAAGGTAAACTTCACCTCTGTCCCTACAAAAAAACGTTCATTCTCCGACAGAAATATTATTTACACAAAACCTTCATTTTCTTTGCTGAAAAAACAAGCCAAAAATTAGTAACTGCGTTACCAATTTTTCGTTTCTTTTTTCCAAGACGCAAATAGGGGATTTCGACCTCTGCGGAGGTCGAGGAGGGCGCCGCCCTCCACCTGCTTAAGAAACTTTTTGAAAAAAGTTTCTTAAGGATCTTCAAAAACTTTTCAATAGGCTTCGCCATTATCGGGTAACCTTAACTTTAAGTCGATTTGAATTCTGCATTTTTATTTACAAAATAAACTTGACCCGAATGCAAAAAAAAGTTATAATTGTTTCAATACGTATTTAGAAAGGTAAAAATCAATGAGTATTAAAGCAGTATTGTTCGACCTCGACGGAACGCTTCTCCCTATGGATCCGTACATATTTATAAAGGCGTATTTCGGCGGCATCAGCGCAAGGCTTGCCCCGCGCGGATACGATCCGAAGTGTTTTTCGGACGCTGTCTGGAAGGGAACCGCGGCAATGATCAAAAACGACGGCTCTATGACTAACGAGGAGGTCTTTTGGGCGACGTTTACGGGAATTTTCGGAGAGAACGCAAGAGAGGATCTTCCGTACTTCGACGCTTTTTACCGTGAGGATTTTGATAAGGTAAGCGTTTCCTGCGGATTCGCGCCCGAATCTGCGGAGATAATAAAAACGCTCAAGGAAAGAGGCATCAGGGTCGCCCTCGCGACGAATCCCATCTTTCCGTCGATAGCGACGGAAAAGAGAATGGCGTGGGCGGGACTCAAGCCGTCGGATTTCGAGCTTTACACGACGTATGAAAATTCGCGTTACTGTAAGCCGAACCCGAAATATTATATTGATATTTTAAACGAGCTTGGACTTCCCGCCAAGGAATGCCTGATGGTAGGCAACGACGTTACGGAGGATATGGTCGCGAAAACACTCGGAATGAAGGTCTTTTTGCTCACGGATTTCATAATAAATAAAGAGAACAAGGATATTTCGGAATATCCTCGCGGCGGATATGCGGAGCTCAAAGCTTTTCTTGAAAAAATTTAAGCGCAGTCATAACCACCGACGGGGCTTACGCAAGAAAATTTAGCGACAAAGCTTCAACTCGGCGGTTGCGATATGACAAGAAGCGCGGTTTCTAAAATTGAGGTCGGACAGACATATTTACCCCCGATTAGATAATTCTTATAAAAGAAATATTTAATAATTAAAAACGGAACGCCGCTGCCATTGGCAGAGACGTTCCGTTTTAACGTTTGCGTAGCAAACATATCACTGCACCGAAGGAGCTTACGCTTCTCCCTTTTTGACCTTCGCCTGCCATTTGAGGCGGAGCTCTGTGTTGAGTATGCGTTTTCTTATACGTATCGACTTCGGAGTGACCTCGATCAGCTCGTCGTCGTTGATAAACTCGATGGCTTCCTCGAGCGTGAAGATTACGGGGGGTGTCAAAAGAAGCTTTTCATCAGCTCCCGTTGAACGGATAGCCGTCAAGTGCTTCTTCTTGCAGGGATTGATGGCGATGTCCTCGTTCTTCGGGTTCATTCCGACGACCATTCCCTCGTAAACGGGTGTCTGTACGCCGACGAACAGCTGTCCTCTGTCCTGAGTGTTGAAAAGACCGTAGCTCGTGGTCTCGCCCGTTTCCGACGCGACGAGCGCGCCCGTGAATCTCATCGTAACGTCACCGCGGTAGGGCGCGTAGCCGTCAAAGAGAGTATTGATGATACCCTCTCCGTGAGTGTCCGTGAGGAACTCGGAGCGGTAGCCGAGCAGACAGCGTGACGGGATATTGTAAATTATCCTCGTGCGGCTGCCGATAGGAGTCATCTCAACAAGATCGCCCTTTCTCTGCCCGAGCTTCGTAACGACAGCGCCGACGTACTCGGTGGGAACGTCAAGGGTCGCTATCTCCATAGGCTCGCACTTAACGCCGTCAATTTCTTTATAAAGCACGCGCGGATTGGAGCAGCAAAGCTCAAAGCCCTCGCGGCGCATATTTTCAATAAGAATGGAGAGATGCATCTCGCCTCGTCCCGCTACTCTGAATTCATCAGTCGTGTCGCCGTCCTCAACGCGGAGAGAAACGTCTTTAAGCAGCTCGCGGTAAAGCCTTGCCCTTATCTGGCGAGAGGTTACGAATTTGCCCTCCTTACCCGCAAAGGGACTTGTGTTGACGGAGAAGGTCATCTCCATCGTCGGCTCGCTTATCTTGACGAACTCAAGCGGCTCAACGGTCGTGAGGTCGGTTATTGTATCTCCGATAGAAATGTCCTCAGCTCCCGCAAACGCTACTATATCTCCCATTTTCGCGTCCTCGACCTGCATTTTGCCAAGACCGTCGTACTGATAGAGAGACACGATCTTCGTGCGTCGCGGCTTCTCTCCCGAATGGAAATTTGAGATCATAGCGTCCTGATTCTGCTTGATAGAACCGCGCTCGATACGTCCGATACCGATACGTCCGACGTATTCGTTATAGTCTATGGATGAAACGAGGAGCTGAAGGGGAGCGTCCGCGTCACCCTCCGGGGCTTTCATATATTCAAGGATGGTCTCAAAAAGGGGAGTAAGATCCTCTCCGATCTCGTCGGGCGAGTAGGACGCCGTACCGTCGCGTCCCGAGCAGAAGAGCATCGGGCTGTCGAGCTGCTCGTCTGTCGCGTTGAGGTCCATAAGCAGCTCAAGCACCTCGTCGATGACCTCATGGCAACGCGCGTCGGGCTTGTCTATCTTATTTACGACAACGATGACTCTGTGATTCAGCTCAAGCGCGCGCTGAAGCACGAAGCGGGTCTGGGGCATAGGGCCCTCTGCCGCGTCAACGAGAAGCAGAACTCCGTTTACCATTTTGAGTATACGCTCTACCTCGCCTCCGAAGTCCGCGTGTCCCGGTGTGTCGATTATGTTTATTTTTACGTCTTTATAGTGGATAGCCGTGTTTTTCGCGAGGATAGTGATCCCGCGCTCGCGCTCAATGTCACCCGAGTCCATAACTCTCTCGGTAGTTGCCTGATTGTCGCGGTAGACTCCGCCCTGCTTCAGCATCTGATCGACGAGGGTCGTGTTGCCGTGGTCAACGTGCGCGATTATCGCGATGTTTCTTAAATCTTCTCTGACCATATTTTTCTCCGTTATTTTTATTAAAAATTATCACAATTTATTATTATATCACAAAATTATCAATAAATAAATAGGTTTTCAAATTTTATTTATATTTTTTATTTTACAAAAGCTCGGTACTTGAAATCAGGGTCGTTTTGAGTTATAATATAAGTATACAAAGGGCTCAAAACGCATAAAATCTACTAACGGTAGAGTGACTTTTTTCGACTCTACGGACAAACGGATCAAGTTTATACACGAAAAGATCGCGTATCTCTTGACTTCTGAGCATTTATGGGGTAAAATACGCGTACGGGGGCCCCGATAATATGAAATATCCAGAATCAGCCGAGGTGATATCAGAAAATGCCACAATGCAATATTTGTCCGCGTCGGTGCGGTGTTGACCGTGACGGCGGAGAGCTCGGATACTGCCGCGCCGGCGGAGAGCTGCGAGTCGCGAAATATATGCCGCATTTTTGGGAGGAACCGCCGCTTTCGGGCACGAGAGGCGCGGGGACCGTGTTCTTTTCGGGTTGTTCTCTCGGATGTGTTTACTGCCAGAACCGTGACATAAGCCGCGCGGCGGTAGGCGAGAGGGTCACGGAGGAACGGCTCGCGGAGATCATATTTGAGCTTGAGAATATGGGCGTTCACTGCATAGACCTCGTCACCCCCACTCATTACACTGATAAAATATCCCGTGTTCTTTCGAAAATAAAGCATAAATTAACGGTTCCCGTCGTGTGGAACAGTGGGGGCTATGAGACGGTCGAGAGCCTTAAAAGGCTTGACGGACTCGTTGATATTTACCTCCCCGATTTCAAGTACGCCTCAGCGGAGCTTGGGAAAAGATACTCAAACGCGCCCGATTATCAAGAGGTCGCGGCTAAGGCTTTAGCGGAAATGTACGGGCAAGTCGGACGCGCCGAATTTGACTCCGACGGTATTATGAAAAAGGGCGTTATCGTCCGTCACCTCGTTTTGCCCAAGGGAAGATTCGATTCGGTTGAAATTCTAAAAAAGATCGCGCAAATTTTGCCCGTAAAGGATATAAGACTCAGCCTTATGAGTCAATATACGCCCTGCTTCGCGGATGATTCGGAGTTTCCCGAGCTTCACCGCAGGATAACCTCGTTTGAATATGATCTCGTAGCAAAGACCGCTCTTGAGCTTGGGTTTGAGGGATATTTTCAGGAGCATAGCTCGGCGGACAGGAAATACACGCCGAGGTTCGCCTGCGGCGAACAGTGAAATCGCGCCGTTGGCACGATGAAATTCGACCTGCGGTCGAGTGAAATGTTTCCTTCGGAAACGTGAAATGTTTGCTTCGCAAACGTTAAGGTAGATTTTCTCGCGGTGCGAGAAAATCAATTTAATTAAAATAAAGCCCTACAATTCCACGTTCGTGAGCAATGCGAAGCCTTAAAACAATGCACAATGAAGGAATTAAGCAAAGCAAAACTTCCGTACCGTCGCGCAGTCGGAATCTGCGAAGCTTGATTTCGACCCGCGACCGCGGGAGCGAGTAGTCGGGGCGCCGCAACCTTATTTCATCTTTAGTAAATCCTCCGTCCCCGACGCGGGTTTATACCGTATAAAATATGCGTCCTCGGTTTTCCGGGGGCGCAAAGAGAGATAAAAACCTTAAAAATATCCCCTTTTTCAAAGTTTTTGAAGATCCTTAGGGAACTTTTCTCTAAAAAGTTCCTTAAGCAGAGCGCGAGACAGCGCCTCGCATATAAAAGCGGGGAGCAGGGGCAGAGCC
>JAZRUP010000100.1:0-2468 GCA_045652645.1 Eubacteriales bacterium
ACTTGATTTCATCGACGAGTATTACAACGAATATAACGAGATCCCCGCAGTAAGAACTATCGCGGAGGGCACGGGAATTGCTTTGGCAACCGTGCATCGTTATCTGCTCTCGCTCAAGGAAAGCGGCGAACTTGAATACAACGGTCGCAAGTCGATCTCTACCAAGCGTATCGATTTGGAATCGCGCCACGCTTCTGCTCCCGTTCTCGGTTACGTTCGTTGCGGCGAGGGTGAAGAAGAAACAGAGGAAGTCATCGAGTATATCCGGCTCCCCGAAAGTTTAGTCGGAACGGGGAGCGTTTTTTCGTGCTGATCGCAAAGGGCGACTCCATGATCGACGCGGGAGTAAATGAACGCTTTTCCCGTCGAAAATGATGGAAAAAGGTTTTTTTGGGTAGAATTTTTTATGTGCTTTTTTTAGCCGCGTTTTTGCCCTCGGAGTACCTTTGTACGCCGAGAAAGGCAAAAAACGCGGCTTCTGCATCTTAATGACTCAGCCATTTTACTTATGGCATCATTATTGAGTTTTAGGACAGATCGGAGTTTTTGTTGGCATAATATTCCTTTGCGGCTTCATATATGGCGCAAAGATTTTCAGCAGGAACGTCTTGCTGAATCGTGTGAGCGGGTGATAGAATATATCCGCCATTGACATCCATAATTGAAAGAATACGCTTTACCTCGGCTTTTACTTCTTCAGTAGAGCCAAAAGGAAGCAATTGTTGCGTATCGATACCGCCCCAGAATGTAATGCGATCACCGAAGTCAGATTTTAAGCGCTCATGCTCCATCATATATACTCCGGGCTGAATCGGATTTAAAATATCAACGCCGCAATCTATAAGGTCGGGGATAAAATTATAAACCGAACCGCAGGTGTGGTGCTTAAAAAAAGCCTCTGTAAATTGCTTTGTATAGGCTACGCGTTCTTTAAAATAAGGCTTGATAAGTTCTTGAAACATTTTTGTGGACATGAACGGTCCGTTTTGCGTTCCGAAATCATCTCCCGAAGTTGTGCAGTCTATATATTTTCCCAAGGCGCTGTAGTAGATGTTGATAATTTTCTTTTGATATTGCAAAATTCGTTCGGAGAAAGCATGTACTACCTCGGGCTCTGCGGCGCAGCGGTAAAGATAGTCGTCAAAACCGAACATCCAACATCCGATCTCGAAAACACCTAATACAGGGTGTTCGGCGATCACGGCATAATCGGTGTTTTCGTGTAAGAATTTTGCTTGTTCAGCCCATTTTTTTATGATCTCACTGTCGACGTTGTCGGCATCCGGCAGCTCGTATGCCATTACCGTATCTATATCGGCATCTTTTAAAGGATTATAGCAAATTTCCCAATGACCGTTTATATGGCGGTAACCAATGCCGTAATTATCATAGCGTATCCCGTTTTCAGTACGCACATGAGAGGTCTTCGGCGTAGGCATGCCGCCGATCCGTCGAGTATCGATATCAAAAGCCTTTAATATACGTTCATCAACGTTGTAAGGTCCTTGATGTTCTCCGACAATACCTAATCGGGCAGCCAATGCTTCTTTTGTTTCGGGATAGTCAACATTAGTTTGAGGCGAACCTGCCAGATCAAACACTGCCCTATCGGGCTGTGAATGATTTACAACTGCATAAAATCGTTCTCTGTGAGTCATGAGTTTTCTCCTTTATATATTAAACTTATATGTAGCAATTATAATAAAATCTTAACGGCTTGTCAATATGGTTTTGTTATTATTTTAGAGCTGCCGTGGAATCAAAATCGTATAAGAGAATCGCGCCCGTCTCCGAGGCCACAGCTCCGCCGACAGAAAAAGAAATAAATTTTTTAAAAGAAAAGTAAGTCAGCAACGGCTCCTTCTCATAAGGAAGTTGGCAAATTGTAGAAACCGGCGCCCCTGACGGTCCGTTAATACATAATTGCTACACAGCAAACAAACAGATATCCCCGACAGATAAGTCTGTCGGGGTCAGTTTATTCAGTTCGACAAATTGGAATTTGTCGCTCTTTCGCTATTAGTTCAAAAAGATGTGCATCAGAAAACCGATTACTACGCAAACAACAAATGTTATGAGCGCAGAACCTATAACCAAAAGAATTTTCTGATATGGACGTTTGCCAATTTCTCGTTGCTTCTGTAGATTGTCGAGCTTGAAGATCTGATTGAAAACGGCGAAACTCAAACAAAGGATCTGAAGCAGCTTCTTGCCAACGTTCGCAAATACACCGATCCAGAAGAGCTGACCGCACAAATGGTTAATGATTTGGTTGACAAAATAATAGTCCACGCTCCCGATAATAGCAGTGGACATAGAAAACAAAAGATTGAAATTTACTACAATGCTGTTGGCATCATTGATTTGCCTACCATCAAAGAAGATGATTGCATCGCCCTGCATGACAGATGCAAAGGCAAAAAGATATCCGAAGTCGGATCGTAGCCATGTCGTTCTGTGAGCCAAGG
>JAZRUP010000101.1:0-3440 GCA_045652645.1 Eubacteriales bacterium
CAGATTACCCTGACGGTATTCCCCACTCTCCTCGAGTTTTTTTGCCTCGTCCGCAACAAGGAGAGGATCGTAATCAACAGGCTTGCGAGAGCCGCCGATATTTCCGAAATATTTTTCTATAAGCTCTATTATTCTCTCAGCGTCTGCCGTTCCGCAATAGAAAAACTCAAACGGCGCGCTCTCAAGTATCTTTTTATGATGCTCGACGAGGATCTTTGAATTATATGTCTCAACCTGTGAGACTTCTCCTCCAATGGGAAATCCTCCGGGGGCATCGCCCAGCATCGCGCGCAAAAAGCGGTATTTCGCGTAACCGAAAGCCTCGTTCTGACGGGATCTTATGCGGTTTATACGATTCGCCTTCTCCGTTTCAGTATCTTTTTCCCTCATAAGCGGATTTTTTATTATATCCGAGAGAATCTCAAAAACACCTTCAAGCACCGAAAATCCGTTTGCTTTATCAGCTTCCGTTATGTATTCCTCGTTGAGCATTGACGCGCAAAGTCCCGTTATCTGATAACATCCGCAAAGCGTATTCATCTCCGAAAGATCGGCGGCGTAAAGCTCCTCCGCGCGGCAGCAGACCGAGCGGAAATCGGGATATTTTTCCGTGCCGAGAAACGCGACGGGCATAAGCATTGATGTCTTTGGAGAATCCTCTTTATCAGCAACCGTTGAAAAAGTCACGGTAAGTCTCGCCTTTTTGAATTTTTCGGTCTTGATATGCGCAAGCGTGACCGAATCATTTATTTTATATACCTTGTAATCCAAAACGCTCACTCCGTATATTCCGCTTCGGCTTCCCCGAAAACGAGGAAAAAGTCCTTGAATCTCGCAAAGACCTCGCGCGTGTTTCTGTAAAATCTTTTTGTGTATATATCAAGATCAGACGCAACGCCGCATACGTCCATACCCACGCCGTCAGCATTGTAAAGCGCTCTTGTAAGATGATAATGCTGCGTTACGATCACCGCGCTTTCAATATCATATACGTTTTCGGCTCTCCACATACTGTCGTATGTACAAAGTCCGTACGGATCGCATATAATAGCCGTTTCGGGAACGCCCTTCTCTATCGCGTACGCCTTCATAACGGCGACTTCGTTATAATCGTCAGTTCGTCCGTCACCCGTCATAAGTATTTTGGGCGCGATGCCGTCAAAATAAAGTCTTATACCCGTGTCAAGTCTGTCCTGAAGCATCTGACTCGGAGTGTCTCCTCTGACAAGGCAGCCGAGAATGAGAATGCAGTCGTATTCACCCTCAGGGGCATCAACGATACTTTCCTTAACGACTCCCTGCATTGAAACGTTAACGGTTATAATCCCTATTCCAAAAAGAAAAACGGCCGTGAGGAACAAGACCCCAAGCTTCAAAAAACTCTTTTTTGTGGGCTTATGGGCCTTGAAGTCCTCACCGATCTCTTTAAAAAACTTTTTTATACTGTCTTTTATTTTATCCATTATTTGGTCTTCTCAATTATCTTTTCAACAGCCTCGTCAAGATAACCGTGATCCATATCCTCAATGCGTCCGCTATCGCAAAGCTCGGCAAGCTTCGGATCGATAGGAAGCTTCGCGAGAAGATCGTATCCGAATTTCTCGGCAATAGCTTCGATGTGACTCTCTCCGAAGATCTTTATCTCCTTGCCGCAGTCGGGGCATTTTACGTAGCTCATATTCTCAACGAGACCGAGAACGGGAATGTTCATCATATTGGCCATATTAGCCGCCTTTTCAACGATCATGGAAACAAGCTCCTGAGGGCTTGCCACGATGATTATGCCGTCAAGGGGAAGGCTCTGGAAAACGGTCAGCGGAACGTCGCCCGTTCCGGGAGGACAGTCAACGAACATATATTCAACACCGTCCCAAATGACCTCCTGCCAGAACTGCTTAACGGTACCCGCGATAACGGGACCGCGCCAGATAACAGGCTTCGTTTCGTCATCAAGAAGAAGGTTGACGGAGATCATATCAACGCCGCCGCGGCTTCTTGCGGGGAACATTCCGCGCTCGTCGCCCTCAATACCGGATCTAACGCCGAAGGCTTTGGGGATGGACGGACCCGTGATATCGGCATCAATAATAGCCGAATGAAGTCCTTTTCTCTGCATAAGAACGGCAAGCATAGAGGTAACGATGGATTTCCCGACACCACCCTTACCGCTGACAACGCCAATAACTCTCTTTATAGTGCTGAGCTCGTGAGCGGGCTCAAGAAGGCTTTCAGGCTTATTTCTCGACGGGCAGTTAGCCGAGCAAGTAGAACAGTTGTGAGTACATTCAGACATTTTTATAATTCCTTTCATAATAAAACATTATTAACTTTAATATTATACACCACTTTTGAGTTTTTTTCAACGGGTTTATGAAAATTAAGTGATTATTAAATTTTTTATTGAAGAAAATCCCGATAAACTCTTGATTTTTTTGGCAAAAAGGGTTATACTATAAGGTGATAAAAAAATAAGTTTATATTTTGGAGGAATTATGGCTTCTCAACTCAAAAAGCTCAACAATTTTGGCGGCGTTAAAGGCCCCGTTCTCACAATAGTTATGGACGGCGTAGGTCTTGCTCCCGACACGGTATCCAATGCCGTCGCGGGCGCGTACACACCTAATCTTGACGCTCTTATGGCAAATTATCCCATGGTAGCCCTCAAGGCTCACGGAACCGCTGTCGGACTTCCCTCCGACGACGATATGGGTAACTCCGAGGTCGGTCACAACGCTCTCGGCGCGGGTCAGGTATTCGCTCAGGGCGCAAAGCTCGTAACACAGAGCATCGAAAGCGGTAAAATGTTCGCGTCGAACACCTGGCAGGAGGTCGTCGGCAACGTTAAGGCAAACGCTTCAACACTTCACTTCCTCGGCCTTTTCTCCGACGGTAACGTTCACTCTCACATAGATCACCTCAAAGCAATGATCGCCGAGGCTAAAAAAGAGGGTATCGCAAACATCCGCGTCCACATTCTTATCGACGGACGTGACGTTGGTGAGACCAGCGCGCTTGAATATATCGATCCTTTTGAAGAATATATCGCATCACTCTCCGACGCCAACTGCAATATCAAGATCGCAAGCGGCGGCGGACGTATGAAGATCACTATGGACCGTTACGAGGCTGACTGGTCTATGGTCGAGCTTGGCTGGAAGACTCACGTTCTCGGTGAGGGACGTCAGTTCACAAGCGCGCGCGAGGCTGTTGAGGCTTACAGAGCCGAATACAAGGTCATCGACCAGGATCTTCCTCCCTTTGTTATCGCAGAGGACGGCAAGCCCGTAGGAACAGTTGAGGACGGCGACAGCGTTATCTTCTTCAACTTCCGCGGCGACCGTTCCATCGAGATCTCCAAGACCTTTGATGCTCCCGAGGGCGCGTTCGACAAGTTTGAGCGAGAAGTCGGAGGCCAAGCGGTCTTAGGAAGACAAATTAAA
>JAZRUP010000102.1:0-3372 GCA_045652645.1 Eubacteriales bacterium
TCAACGAACTTGTTGAAGAACTCAAGCTCACGGGGACATTCTGCCATAACGTATTTGATAACGTACTTTATCATAGCCTCGGCTGTATCCATATAGTCGTTAAGATCGGCGAACGC
Organism: Eubacteriales bacterium; assembly: GCA_045652645.1. Classification (GTDB taxonomy): domain Bacteria; phylum Bacillota; class Clostridia; order Oscillospirales; family CAG-272; genus RGIG3994. The sequence goes on from JAZRUP010000102.1 coordinate 117, forward strand.
CATCTCGGGCTCGACCATCCAGAACTCTGCCGCGTGACGCTGCGTGTTGGATTTTTCCGCTCTGAACGTCGGACCGAAGGTGTAGACCTTGCCGAATGCCATCGCGTAGGTCTCAACGTTAAGCTGACCCGAAACCGTGAGCCCCGTGTGTTTGCCGAAGAAATCCTTTGAGAAATCGACCTCACCGTCCTCAGTCAGAGGAGGATCCTTGGGATCAAGAGTCGTAACTCTGAACATCTCACCCGCGCCCTCGCAGTCGGAGCCCGTGATGAGGGGTGTGTGAACGTAAACGAATCCGTTTTCATTAAAGAATTTATGAAGTGCGAACGCCGCGACCGATCTTACGCGAAAAACCGCGTTGAAAAGGTTTGAACGGGGACGAAGATGCGCTATGGTTCTGAGATATTCAACGCTATGTCTCTTCTTCTGAAGAGGATAATCGGGGGTTGACGTTCCCTCGACCTCGATCTTCTCCGCCTTGATCTCAAAAGGCTGAGGAGCGTCGGGAGTAAGCTCTATAACCCCGGTTACAATGAGTGAGCAGCCTATATTTTGTTTTGCTATCTCTTTATAATTGCTGAGCTTCTCGTCCTCAAAAACGACCTGAAGATTGGAAAAACAGCTTCCGTCGTTAAGCTCGATGAATCCGAACACGTTGCTGGCGCGGATATTTCTCGCCCAACCCGCAACTGTCACAGTCTTTCCCGAAAAGCTGTCGGGAGCGGCAAAAAGCTCTTTGATAAACGTTCTTTTCATAAGTTAATACCTCGCTTTTCTCTAAGAAAAGTTTCCTTATATTATGTTTTTTAACATCAATTTGATATTATATCATATTTTGCGTAAAAATGCAAGTCAAAATTATAAATTTGCAAAATATATCGTGATTTTTTTCAATTTTTCAATTTTTTCCAAAATCTTCGCGCGATTTCTGCAAGTGACGTCGGATTTCCCGCAAACTGTATCCCGTACCACTGTTCCGGAAAAAGAGCAGCGTAACGAGCCGTACCGTATCTGTCGTCGATAAGGACGACTATCCCCTTATCATCGTCTTTCCTGATAACTCGTCCTGCCGCCTGGAGCACCGCGTTCATTCCGGGGAAGGTGTATGCGTAATCGTAACCGAGTCCGTCCGTCTTTACGTCGTAATAATCCTTGAGTATATTCCGTTCGTTAGAAATTCCGGGAATACCCGCGCCGACGACGATACTTCCGATAAGCCGCTTTCCCGGTAGGTCAACGCCCTCGGAAAAGCTTCCTCCAAGAACGCAGAAGCCAACTCGCAAAATACCGCTGTCATTTTTGAACGCGTCAAGAAAATGCTCCCTTTCCTTGAACGTCATTCCACGTGTTTGAACGACTGTCTCGACGTTCGGGTATTTTTTCTTAAAGAATCCGAGCACTCTTTCCATAAAAGCGTACGACGGAAAATAGCAGATATAGTTGCCCGCCTTTGCGCTGACGGTCGCGGCTATATACGTCGCTATCTTGCGGCAGGTCCTGTCGTCGCGGTCGTCGCTCTTTGTGCTGATAGTATCGACCGCCGCGACGCAGAGATTTTCCTCGGGGAAAGGTGACGGTAAGTCAAGCGTTACCGAGTCCTTAGCTCCGCAAAGCTCCGTGAAATATTCAAGCGGCGTGAGAGTTGCCGAGAAAAGCACAGCTGACGATGCGCGTCTGAGCCGTTCTCCAAGCACGCCCGACGGGTCAAGGCAATAGACCTGAACGCCCGTATCTCCGCCCATAAGCTCAACGTAAGTCAAGAATTTTTCGTCGTAATAGTCGGAGATAGTCAGATATTTTTTCGCCTTTGAGGAAAGATCCGACACCGCCCCATACAGTCTATGCTCTCGGCGCGATCTTCGCCACGAATCGACATCCCGTGAAAACGCCTCAAGAGCCTCGTATATTCCGGGGATCTTCTCGCGGCTCATATAAAATCCGCGTTCTCCTTCCGGAGCTTTTATAAGATTGTCGCGGCAGAGCTTACGCAGACCTCGCAAAAACATAATAATTTTTTCAAGCGCCGCGTCAAGCTCGGGCTCGGTCTTTCCCGTCGCCGCGTAAAGAGATTCAAACTCCCGCCTCGATATACGGCAGGAATACATATTTCTGACGCGGTCGGGGAGATTGTGCGCCTCGTCGATGAGGAAAACGTTCTTTCCGACGTTCGCTCCATCCGTGAAATATCTTCTCAGATAAACGGCAGGGTCAAACGCGTAATTGTAATCGCAGATAATAATGTCGCAGAATTCCGACAAGTCAAGCGACAGCTCGTAAGGACAGACCCTATGCTCCTTTGCCGCCTTATCTATGGCGATTCGTGAAAATCCGTTGCCGCTTTGAAGCAAAGAAAATATCGCGCCGTCGGCTCTGTCGTAATATCCCGCCGCATAGGGACAGTCTATTGGATTGCAGTAAGCCGAGATTCGCCCCGATCCTTTCGCGGATTCACACAGACAGCATTTGTCTCTCGCGGTTATAACGGCGGTCCTGAGCTTCGCTCCCGCCTCAAAAAGTCTCCTTGCCGCAGAGTACGCCTCGCGGCCTGTACTTGCCTTCGCGGTTAGGTAAAATATTCGGTCAGCATAGCCCTCTCCGAGCGCGCGTACGGCGGGATATAGAGTTGACAGCGTTTTGCCCGTACCTGTCGGAGCTTGCGCGAAAAGGCGTTTTCCGGATCTTATCACGCGATAGCACTCGTTTACAAGCTCGTCTTGTCCCGGCCTCAGCTCTCCGAAAGGAAAGAACGATTCCGTCCGGACGGACGGCAAAAGCATCTCCGCGCGGAAAACGTACTGTCTCGCGCGGGGCAGGACCGCGTCAAGCAAGGCTTCGTAATGCCATTTGAGCTTGTCGCGTGTCAATGAGTATTCGTAGGTTTCTGATCTGTCGTTAGATAAGCTGACGTAAGTAAGCCTTATATTTATAATTTCAAGCTCACGCGCTTCTGTTAGAAAATACGCGTAAGTGCGGAGCTGCGCCATGTGAAGCTCTATCGGTTCGCGAGGAATGTTCCCGTTGAGAGTTTTAAGCTCCTCAACGATAACATCTCCGTCCGAATTTTTATAAACGCAGTTGGCATATCCCGTGACGGAGAAATTTACGCCTCCGTATTCGCTCTCGCGTGTGAGATATACCTCCGCCTCAAAGTCGGAATATATGCCCGAGGCTTGATTCTGGTATTCGCGGTGACGGGACGAGCCCTCGCAAAATCTCTTTGCATCGGAGGCTCGGCGAGAATCAAGATCTCCGCGCC
>JAZRUP010000103.1:0-2848 GCA_045652645.1 Eubacteriales bacterium
AGGAGTTGAGGATTTAATTTGTCTTCCTAAGACCGCTTGGCCTCCGACTTATCCGAAGGCTTTCCCGAGGATACGGTGGATATTAACGAATACACAGCGCCCCGCGAAGCCGATCACGGACGCTCGTCCGCGCTTATCGCGGGTATTGTCGACGGGTTCCGCAAAAAGGGATATAACGTCGGCGGCTTCGACGCTTACACCGTGTCAAACGTCCTCAAAGGCTCGGGGCTTTCCTCGTCCGCGGCTTTTGAGGTCATGATAGGAAATATTCTCAACCATCTTTACAACGGCGGCAAGATCGACAACGTTGAGATCGCAAAGCTTGCGCAGTATTCCGAAAACGTGTTCTTCGGCAAGCCTTGCGGACTTATGGATCAGGTCGCCTGCGCCGTAGGAGGTATCGTCGCTATAGATTTTGCCGACGCATCGGCGCCTGTCATTGAGAGTGTCGGTTTTGACCTCACCGAGGCGGGATACCGACTTTGTATTGTTGACACGGGCGGAAGCCACGCCGACCTCACGGACGATTACGCCGCCATTCCGCGTGAGATGAAAGCAGTCGCGGCTGAATTTGGCAAAAAACGCCTCAGGGAAACAAGTGAATTCGCTGTCATCGCGTCTATCCCGACGCTTCGCGAAAAGCTCGGCGACAGAGCCGTTTTGCGCGCGCTTCACTTCTTTAATGAAAACAAGAGAGTTATAAACCAAACGGCCGCGCTGAAAGCGGGGGACGTCGAGGGGTTCTTCAAGGGAGTGAAGGAGTCCGGACACTCAAGCGCCTGCTATCTCCAGAACGCCTACTCCGTAAAAGACGTCAAGAGTCAGGGCGTATCTCTCGCGGTCAACCTTGCCGAGAATTTCCTCGCCGACAAAAACGGCGCGGCAAGACTTCACGGCGGAGGCTTTGCGGGCACCGTTCAGGTGTTCGTCCCGTCGGAGGATTCCGAGAATTTTAAAAAATATGTTGAAAAAGTATTCGGTGAGGGCTCTTGCCACATTCTCCGAGTGCGTACGAAAGGAGCGGTTAAAATAAAATGAAAATGCCCCAAAGCAAAGGAAAGGTCGCCCTTATCCTGATCATAAATTTCGTCGTTATTTTTGCGCTTTATATTATTGGGGTGACGTTTATTCCCCTCGCGACTATGATAATTTATACTGTGATACTTGCCGTAACGTCTTTCGGATACGTTATATACAACAGAGGCTTCTCCCGAAAGAACGTGACTCTCGATATGCTTCCCGACGAGTGGCCGCCCGAAAAGAAAACTGATTTTATTGAGGACGGCAAGCGCAGACTTGAAAACTCAAAATGGGTCCTGACGGTCCTTATCCCCTTGATGGGTATATGCGCGTACGAGCTTATAGATATTTATCTTATGCCGCATTTTCAGAAATGGCTTGGCTGACTGGGGGACTGAATGAATAACGTAAGAATAGTATCTCTTTATTCGGGCTCGACGGGAAACTCCACGCTCGTGGAGACCCGATCGGGTTCAATACTGATAGACGCGGGCAAAAGCGCGCGTTCCCTTACGAACGCCCTGAGGCAGACGGGAAGCGACCCGTCTAAAATACTCGCGGTGTTCATAACTCACGAGCATACGGATCATATGAGCGCGCTTGAGGTGTTTCTGAAAAATAATAAGGTACCCGTACATATGACCGAAATGTCCTTGAAAGGATTACATTCCCCGGAGGGCTCAAAGCTTCGGTCGGCAATTTGCGCGCACCCTCCCGTTTATTCGGTCAGGGTCGCTGACATGACGGTCACATCCTTTCCCGTGTCTCACGACAGCGCCTATTGCGTGGGGTACAGGGTCGAAACGGACGACGGATATCGCTTCGGATACGCAACCGACACGGGATATGTAACGGCGCAGATGTCAACTATGCTTGACGGTTGCGATTCTGTCGTGATCGAAAGCAATCATAACTTAGAAATGCTTCGCACGGGAAGCTATCCGCCAGATATAAAAAAGCGAATAATGTCGAGGTTCGGGCATCTTTCAAACGATGACTGCGCGGAATTCATTCACGACCTTGCCGATCACGGAACAAAGGCTTTTATGCTCGCTCATCTGAGTGCCGAGAACAACCGTCCCGAGCTTGCTCTCTGCTCGGCGAAAAACGCTCTGTCGGATTTTCCCGACGCCAAAGTCATTGTCGCGAAGCCCGACGTGGAAACTGTTTTGGTGGATTGATGTGTTAAAGATAAGAATTATTACTGTCGGCAGTATCAAAGAAAAATACCTGCGCGACGCCTGCGCTGAGTATTTGAAAAGGCTGTCAGCGTTCGGGCAGACCGAGGTGATCGAGCTTAAAGAAAGCCTCTTGCCGGATGACCCCTCGGACGAGCAGATAAAAAACGCGCTTGAAGCCGAGAAAAAAAGCATACTCGCGGCGATACCGAACCGCGCCTATACCGTCACGCTCTGCGTTGAGGGAAAAAATATCTCCTCCGAGGAGCTCGCGGACAAGCTCGCGGACGTCACCCAAACGTCAAGCTGTATCTGCTTTATTATAGGAAGCTCTTACGGTCTTGCTCCTGAGGTCAAAAAGACCGCCGATATGCAGCTCTCTTTCTCTAAAATGACCTTCCCTCATCAGCTTATGAGGGTCATTCTTATGGAACAGATATACAGAGGCTTTATGATCAACAGCGGACGGAAGTATCATAAGTAAGGAACTTTTTAGAGGATAGATATGTCAGGGGCGCTGTCCCCGAACCCCCGCTTTTATATGCGAGACGCTGTCTCGCGCTCTGCTTAAGGAACTTTTTAGAGAAAAGTTCCTTAAGGATCTTCAAAAACTTTGAAAAAGGGGATATTTTTAAGGTTTTATTTATCTT
>JAZRUP010000104.1:0-5098 GCA_045652645.1 Eubacteriales bacterium
GGAGAGTATTTCCGGTTTCTTGATCATTTTTTGTTCCTTTATAGTAGTATTTATAGGCATGTTTATATTGGGGCTCTGCCCCTGCTCCCCGCTTTTATATGCGAGACGCTGTCTCGCGCTCTGCTTAAGGAACTTTTTAGAGAAAAGTTCCTTAAGGATCTTCAAAAACTTTGAAAAAAGGGATATTTTTAAGGTTTTTATCTCTCTTTGCGCCCGCGGAAAACCGAGGACGCATATTTTATACGGTATAAATCCGCGTCGGGGACGGAGGCTTTACTAAAAGGTGAAATAAGGTTGCGGCGCCCCGACTACTCGCTCCCGCGGTCGCGGGTCGAAATCAAGCTTCGCAGATTCCGACTGCGCGACGTTATAGAGTTTTATAACTCTTAACTCATAGTTTTAAACTCATAATTCGTCATTTCCGTCAGCGAATGAACGCTTTAATAGGCTCCCTCCGGGTGGGAGCTGGCGCCGCAGGCGACTGAAGGAGAGTGCGTTATAAACGCAAAAGCAAGATATAATTCTTAATAACGCAGGCTCCCCCCGTCATTTTCTTGCGAAAATGCCACCCCCCTCCCGGAGGGAGGCTATTTTTGCGTTCGCCTTGCTTATAGAGGTAGGTTTTTCTTAACCGCTCGTAACAGGTCGCCGAGACGTCGACCACTACAAATTATAGAAATTTTATAAATCTAAACTCATAACTTATCGTCATTTCCATCAGCGAGCATCGCCTACATTAGCCTCCCTTGTGCAAAGGGAGGTGGCACGGCTTGCCGTGACGGAGGGATTGTAAAAGTTATATTTAGCACAAAAACAATCCCTCACCCGCTATCGCGGGAGCTCCCTTTACACAAGGGAGCCGTAATTAAACCGTTCGCCTTAATTATAGAAATGAGGATTATTTTTAACCGTTCTAACAGGTCGCCGAGACGTCGACCCCTACAATTATCAGCGCTTATTTCAATCAATTTGATTTTCTCGCTCTGCGAGAAAATCTTCCTTAACGTTTCCGAAGGAAACACATCACTGCGACGAAGTCGCAACATCATTGCGAAGCAACATCACTTGCGACTGCGTCGCAAACATCACTCGACCGAAGGTCGAACTTCTCCGCGCCATCGGCGCGATTTAATTTCCCCAGAATTTTCTATCGAGCGTTCTGAACTGTATCGCCTCGGCAATATGCGCCGCGCCTATCGTTTCGCTTCCCGCAAGATCCGCAATGGTGCGCGCCAAGCGTAGGGTCCTGTCATAGCCTCTCGCGGACAGCCCCATCGAATCGTATGCCCTGCGCATAAGCGCTGATGCCGCGTCATCTATCTTGCAGTATTTTCTGAGCATAGCGGAATCAAGCTGCGCGTTGCAGAAAATACCCTTCTCCGATGAAAAACGGCTCTTCGCGAACTTTCTCGCGGCTATAACTCGCTCCCGTATTTTTGCCGACGGCTCTTCCCTTGATTCTTTTACGGAAAGCTCGTCGTATGTCAGACCCGGCAGCACTACCTGTATGTCGATTCGGTCAAGCAGCGGCCCGCTTATTTTGGAAACGTAATTTCTTATGTCCTTCTGTGAGCAGGTGCAGGTATGGCGAGTATCGCCGTAATACCCGCATCGGCACGGATTCATAGCCGCCACGAGCATAAATGAGCAAGGGTACGTCACTCTCCCCGCCGCGCGTGTTATCGTTATTTTGCCGTCCTCAAGAGGCTGACGCAGAGACTCCGTGACCTGCTTCGGAAATTCGGGAAGCTCGTCGAGAAACAGCACGCCGTTGTTGGCAAGTGATATTTCACCGGGCCGCGGATTTACTCCGCCTCCGACGAGAGACACCGCCGACATCGTGTGATGCGGAGAACGGAAGGGTCTGTCCGCTATCAGCGCGACGTTTTCCTTGAGCGTTCCCGCGACGGAATGTATTTTGGTCGTTTCCACCGCCTCATCAAATGATAAAGGAGGCAGTATCGTCGGAAGTCTTTTGGCAAGCATTGATTTTCCCGTTCCGGGAGGGCCGATAAGGAGAATATTATGACCGCCCGCCGCGGCGATCTCCATAGCGCGTTTGGCGAGCGCCTGACCCTGGACGTCAGCAAAATCGGGCATACCCTCAGAATATACACTCGGCTCGGACGTTGAGGGCGGAACGGGCGTCATTCGCTCGGCTCCGTTTAGATGCGCGAGAAGCTGACGGACGTTTTTGACCGCGTATACGTTGATCCCGCGTATCGCCGCCGCCTCACGCGCGTTGGCTTCGGGAACGTAAAACTCGGTCATTCCCGCGTTTTTCGCGGCGGAGCACATACAAAGCGCTCCGCGTACGCCGCGAAGCTCACCCGAAAGAGAAAGCTCCCCTACAAAGCACGAGCGTGAAAGATTTACGCTTGGGTCAACCAAACCGCCGCAGCGAAGTATTCCAAGCAGAATGGCAACGTCAAAAGCCGTACCCTCCTTCTTTCTGTCGGCGGGCGCGAGATTTATCATAAGGCGGAGAGGCGGAAAGCGCAGTCCGCTGTTGATGCATGCCGTGTGGACTCTGTCGTATGCTTCCTTGACCGCCGCGTCGGGCAATCCGACAAGGTGAAACTCCGACAGGCCGTTAAGGCCGTTACATTCGACGCTTACGATAAAACCGTCAATGCCGAATATTCCCGCGCTGTATATCGTGCTGAGCATAAAAAATCTCCTAACAGATGTAGTTTTCTCTATTTTAGCATATTTTTATTCAAATTACAAGTAATGCCCAAAATAAAAAAACTATCCTTTATAAATTTTATTTGAGCTTTACAAACACATCGATTCTCTCTTGATGTAATTAACAAAAAACGCGACCTCAAGGGTTCAACATTTACCATTTGAGGTCGTGTTTATGAAACAATATTTTTACGCGTTTGGAATATCCCCGACACCGTTCAGCACAAGTCTTGGCGAATAGGGATAATGAGGAAGATCCTCTTTTGCCGTAACGCCCGAAAGGACGAGCACCGTATCAAGACCTGTCTCGATCCCCGCGATTATGTCCGTGTCCATTCTGTCGCCGATCATAGCTGCGTCCTCACTGTGAACTCCCAGCTTGCGAAGCGCGCTTCTCATCATAAGCGGATTGGGCTTACCGACAAAATACGCGTTCTGTCCCGTTGCCATCTCAATGGGAGATATGAGCGCGCGGCACGCGGGAAGTATTCCCTGCTCCGACGGCCCTGTAACGTCGGAGTTCGTTCCTATAAGTCTTGCGCCGTTGTTTACAAGCCTGACCGCCTTGCAAATGGATTCGTAATTATATCCCGCTACCTCGCCTACGACTACGTAGTCCGGATTTCTGTCGCTTATAGTGATCCCCGCCTCATAAAGAGACCCGAGAAGCCCGGGCTCACCTATCGCATATACCGAGCAGTTCGGCTTCTGTGTGCTGAGGAATTTAGCCGTTGCCTGTCCGCTCGTGTAAAAATTGTCGGGCGTTACGTCAAGACCCATTGCTTGAAGCTTCAGCTTAAGCTCCATCGGCGTCTTTCCGCTGTTGTTCGTTAAAAACAAAAATTTCTTGTTTTCTTTGTGTAACCAGTCTATAAATTCATGAACTCCGGGAAGTATCTTGTTGCCGTGATAGATGACCCCGTCCATATCGCAGATAAATCCTTTTTTTGATCTTAAAATATCCATGCCGCACCTCAAATCATATATTGCTTTTATTATACCATCTTTCTTTTTATAAATCAATACATTATAAAAATTCTTTTTGCCAACGGCTTAAATATTCAAAATAAAGGTTGCATTTATAATAAAAGTGTGTTATAATAATCTTTGTATTTGTAAATCTAATATAATATTATTATATATATCTCCGGAGGAAGTCTTGAGTACGACTGCGAAAACACGTTCGGGTGCCTCGATACCCTGCATAAGCAAACACGAGGCGGAATCGAGGAATTATTTGACTCGAGAGATCATGAGCCAGCTTCACTTGATACCAAAAGGCGAGCCCGTAGCCTTTACCTATATTGACGATAATACCGTTACTTACTATTTTGACTCAAAAAATGTCACAGAAGCTCCGCCTGAGCTTTGGTACGGAGCAAAACGTGAAACTATGGAGCTGCCGAGCGGAAGCGTTATCGAGCGTATGAGCACAAAACGCGCCGCCGCATATGGCTACTACACAAAAGACAAGCTCAAAGCTATGCATTGTGAGCCTGTCGAGGAGCCCGTCGCGTACACTCTTAAAGCCGATAAGTCCGTAATATATTTCTACGACAAAAAGACGGCATCTCGTCTGCCTCTTATGTGCGTCAAATGCGGAAAAAACATTCGCTTCAAGAAAAAGCTCTGCCGCGAATGCTATGAGGAAGACCTCAGCGAACGCCGTGAGGAGGGCAACGCCCACAGAAACGCGTTCTACGGCATGGAGCGCTCAAAGGTTCTTTTCTTTGACCTTGAGCTCACGGGATTCTATGACCGCGACGAGATCCTCTCCATCAGTATCGTTGACGGCCGCGGCGAGCTTATTATGGATACTCTCGTCAAGCCGGAACACACCAAGAAATGGAAACGCACCGAGAAGATCCACGGGATAACTCCCGAAATGACGGAAAACGCTCCGACGCTCGCTGAGCTGACGCCGAAGATCAAAGAGATCTTCGCAAATTGCGAAAATCTTATAGCTTACGGTGTTTCAACCGACTACAGCCACATAAAATACATTTATCCGGAGGACGAGCGCGCCGCGCTTCACGATAAAGTCCGTTGCTGCGCAAACGAGTTTGTGCGTTACGCGCACGAATGCCGTCCCGACGTTGAGCACGCCTCTCTTATCGACGCTATGGAGTGCTTCGGTATTGAGTGGGAGGGCGTTCCTCACAGCTCGATCGCGGACACCTTTGCCTGCCGCGCGGTCTGGGAAAAGCTGTTCCCCAATTATTATAGGGATTGATTTTTCAAATCAATCCGTGAAATTCGTGCTTCGCACGAGTGAAATATTGCTTCGCAACGTGAAATTTGCCTTCGGCAAGTGAAATGTTTCCTTCGGAAACGTTAAGGAAGATTTTCTCGCGGGGCGAGAAAATCAATTTAATTAAAATAAAGACCTACAATTCCGCGTTCGTGAGCA
>JAZRUP010000105.1:0-2989 GCA_045652645.1 Eubacteriales bacterium
CCCACGCAAACGGTTGGGGCCCCTACGATTTCAACCTTTTCCACCTCTCCGAGGAAGAGAAGGCAAAGCTCACGGGACTTCCCACGTCACTCCCCGAAGCACTTGACGCGCTTGAGGCTGACAATGATTATCTGACAGCAAACGGAGTATTCCCGAAGGAGCTTCTCGCTAACTTTATCAAGACGAAGAGAGCAGAGTGCGCAGAGCTTGCGAAGATCCCACATCCCGCGGAGTTTGACAGATATTATAATCTTTGATTTTAACAAAAAAATGACGGAGAGATCCGTCATTTTTTGTTAAATAAAAGCTTAGGTATGTGAAGATGTTATTTCTTGAGCTTTTCCGAAAAATCGCTCATCATTTCACTGATCTTGATATTCTGCGGACAGACCTCCTCGCAGGCATGGCAGGAGAGGCACGCGGAGGGGCGTTTTTCCTCGGACATGGAATCTACTGCCATTGAGGGGATAAAGCCACCGTGAGAATATCTATGCTCGTTATAAAGCTCAATGATTCGAGGAATATCAAGCTCGAGGGGGCAGTGCGTTACGCAATAGCGGCAGCTTGTACAGGGAAGGGAGGCTCTTCCGGTCTTTTCGTTCGCGATCTCGATAAGCGCGTTCCATTCCTCGGCGGATACCGGCTCAAAGGTTTTGAAGGTTTCAATATTTTCCTTTAGCTGATCGAAATTGGACATACCGGAAAGCGTCACAACGACGTTTTCTATACTTTGAAGGAATCTGAACGCCCATTCGGGAGCTTTGATATCCTTGCGGAACGCATTTAATTTTTCCATATGCTCTGTATCAAGCGTGGCAAGGCTTCCTCCTCGAACGGGCTCCATTACCCAAACGGGGATATTAAGCTCTTTGAGTCTTTCTACCTTCGCTCTTGCGCTCTGAAAGTCCCAGTCTATATAATTGAGCTGTACTTGCGCGAACTCCATATATTCGCCGTAAACCGCGAGAAAACGCTCCATCGTTTCGTACGTTCCGTGTACGGAGAAGCCGAAATGGCGGATCCTGCCGTTTGACTTTTGCTTGAGAAAATAGGGGAGAATACCGTGGGCGGGATTCAGATACTCGTCAATATTTGCCTCGCATACGTTATGGATAAGGTAAAAATCAAAATAGTCAACTCGGCATTTTTTCAGCTGCTTTTCGAATATTTCCTCAACCTTGTCCATATTGGAAAGGTCGTAGCCCGGGAATTTAGACGCGAGATAAAATTTGTCGCGCGGATATTCTGAAAGCACCTCACCTATAACAAGCTCTGATTGACCGTTGTGGTATCCCCACGCAGTGTCGAAGTAATTTACACCGTTGTCTATCGCGTATTTCACCATTTCGCGAACCGCGTCAACGTCTATATCCGAAAATCCTTCTTTCGTGGGCAAACGCATACAGCCCATTCCGAGAGATGAGAGTTCTTTATCCTTGAATTTGTTGTAGATCATGTGGTTCTCCTTTGTATATGTGTTTATTTATATGCGAGACTCTGTCTCGCACTCTGCTTAAGAAACTTTTTGAGAAAAGTTTCTTAAGGATCTTCAAAAACTTTTGAAAAGGGATTTTTTAGATTATTATTCACCTTTAGATGCTTGCGTAGCAAACTCGTTGTTGCCATTTGCCACGGAATTATAGGATTTTTAACCGAATTAATTTGTTGCGCACTGTTTTAATTTGAATAAAACCGCTGTCATTCCGCGCCCGTGAGCAATGCGAAGCTTTTGCGAGCAAGCGGATGCGGGAGCGACAAGTCGGGGTGCCGAAGCTTATTTCACTTTAAGTAAAATTATCAGCCCCGACGCGTATTTATACCGTATATTTCTTACGGTACGGGTATGCCCGTGCCGTAAAGATAAACAAAAATTTTAAAATATTCCTTTTTTTAAGTTTTTTGAGGATTCTTAAGGAACTTTTTGCAAAAAGTTCCTTAAGTGGGGTACGGGGCAAAGCCCCGATAACATAACCCTGTTAAAGCTCTATCTCGATCCCTACTGGACAATGATCGCTTCCCATTATTTCGCCGAGGATGAAGCTGTCCTTGACGTTCGGGAAGATTCTGTCGGACACGACGAAATAGTCGATACGCCACCCGACGTTCTTTTCTCTCGCTTTCATCATATAGCTCCACCAGGAATACTCGACCTTGTCGGGATAAAGAGCTCTGAACGTATCGGTAAATCCCGACGCGAGGAGCTCCGAGAATTTGCCTCTTTCCTCGTCGGAAAAGCCTGCGCTGCGATGATTGCTTTTCGGATTTTTCAGGTCGATCTCCTCGTGAGCCACGTTGAGGTCTCCGCAATATATAACAGGCTTTTTAGCATCAAGCGATTTGATGTATCCGCGGAGCGCATCCTCCCATTTCATACGGTAATCGAGCCTTGCAAGCTCGCGTTGCGCGTTTGGAGTATATACGCAGAGAAAATAAAAATTCTCAAATTCAAGCGTTATCGCGCGACCTTCCGTGTCGTGCTCGGGGATCCCTATGCCGTATGAAACTGACAACGGCTCTTTTTTGGAAAACACAGCGGTGCCCGAATACCCCTTTTTTTCGGCGCTGTACCAATATTGATAATATCCGGGCGTGTCAAATTCCGCCTGACCCGGCTGCATTTTTGATTCCTGAATGCAGAAAATATCGGCATCAATATTTTTGAAAAAAACATCGAAGCCCTTGGTAAGACAAGCTCTGAAGCCGTTCACGTTCCAAGATATAAATTTCATTTGAGTTACCTCTTAATAGCTTTTTTTATATTATAGCATAAACTTCCGTAACTTTCAATAATAAGTTTAAGGAAAAACGGGGTGTCTAAAATGCATTTTGCATTTTAGACACCCCGTTTAAAACTATATTTCAGGAGCTATGTAATTTTTTCCTTTGAGAGCCGCTTCGATCTTGTCGAGTATTTCCTCGGAATCCGCTCGTACTGTATGATAGTGATAACCGCCTGTTATATCCATAAGCTCTGTTAAGTCGGATCGTA
>JAZRUP010000106.1:0-2001 GCA_045652645.1 Eubacteriales bacterium
GATTTCCACGAAGCGAGCGCTCAAGCATCTTGCCGATAGCCTCCGCCATCTTCATCATTCCGATATCGTTCGGGTGACAGCCGTCAACAGTGCAAGAGTCCTCATAGGGCCCACGGAAAATTCCCTCTCCGTCAATGAAATAAACGTTCTTATCGCCTCTCGCTCTCGCTTCTCTGAAGCTGTCGATAATAACTGTCTTTCTCGCGTATGTCGCATCCGGATTGACAAGGCAATCCGGCCGAGACACCATAATATACGGAATATCGGGATGCGACTCTCTTATTATTTCATACATTCTGAAATGCGTTTCTTTAAGGTACTCAGCGTTCGTCGCGTTGTGATCGTAATCACTGACAAACGCGAGCATAGGAAGACTTGCCATATAATTGACTATCGGCAATTCCGCGCGTCCGTTGCTCGCAAATCCAAGATTTATGTAGTCAAGACCATATTTACGGGAAATAAAATTTTCATAAATAAGTCCGGGACGAGAAGAGCACAGACCCTGTGTTATCGAGCTTCCGTAAAAAACAACGGGAAGCTTTGAACGGTAAAGCGCGCCATCTCCCAAGGCCGCGTCCTTTTGAAGTCCTATAAAAAGCTCATTAACGTGGTTATACGACGGAAAATTTATAGTAATATTGCGCATTTTGCGGCTTTCAAAATGAATTACGGATTCATACCCGTCTTTCATATTTAAATTAGGCTTAAACGCCTTGAAATATCTTGAACCGCCGTCACCGTCTATATAAAGGTCAAAGCCTGACGTACCTGTCAGAGGCATATGAGAAAGCGGTCGAATAAAAGGCATAATTGCCTTTATCGCCACGTACTCCGAATCTGTAGAAAATCGAATTCGTCCTCCCGCTGTATTAAGCGCAAGAATCTCAACACCCTCACTCGTAGCTTTTGCCACGTCCTCCGGGATTCTGCGGCAAACATCAAGTTCACGATATTTATAAAGCCCGTAGACCTTAAAAGGATCGCATTTCGTATTGTAAAAAACGATATCCTTCTCTTTAAGCTTTGTATCAAGAGAAACTATAAGCTCAGACATATCTTTTTCTCCTTTATAATTAATATAAATTTACATAATTATAACATACTTTGCCCGTTTCGTCAATCAAAATAGTTGTTTTTTTACCATTCACCCAAATTTTTTAAAAAAGCAATCAAAATATAATGATGAATACATTTTTTGTTCATCTTGCGTTAGCAATTATATAATATGATATATATATAAATAATCTGCCGTAAATGTTTTCAGGCAGCCATAAAAATAAAATTATTGTCCGTAAATCGCGGAAAGGACCGGTATTAACTATGGCAACAACAAATATTGAAAAGATCAAAAAGCTCGGAGAGAAAAAGAAAGCCGCAAAGCTTAGAAAGATCATTCGAAAGGGCGCGACATACGATGAGATCGACGCCGTATTTGAAGAACTCGGAAAGATACAAACAAGAGAAAACTTCTCCTATCTCTGCGAGATGTACGCATTCAAAAACTCCATCGTTCACGTCGCTGTCGTAAAGGCTATTGCCGCGTGCGCAAAGCCCGAAAACATCGAGATCGTGCGTCACTATCAGAACGGCGAGACTGATCCCGAGGCAACAGAAATTCTCGCGGCTCGCGTTCTTGAGCTCAAAAAGGAAGACGACCGCATTGAATCCGAAAAGAAAGCAAAAAACGGCTATTAATAAAAAACAAGTCTGATCAAACAGTATTTTTATGCCGGATCAGCAAAAAACAAAAGTACAGAGGCTGTTTCAAATGCAAAAATCAAAGCGTTTGAGACAGCCTCTGTGTTTTTTATTCCGTATTTGAGCTCGTCACTTTTGGTTATGAGATCAAAGCACCAAAGAGGGCGCCGTGTAAACTCTGGCGGCAAGCTCCTGATTGAGCATATAAAGGCTCTTGGGATCGGAACCGAACAGCTCCATCTTTGTGATCAAGTCATTGGCGTTGGTCTCCTCTAAGTCGGAGGCCAATCGGTCTTAGGA
>JAZRUP010000107.1:0-2906 GCA_045652645.1 Eubacteriales bacterium
CTACCCTGCCCGCGCACGGACGCTCGCCTATAAGTCTGACGTTTATTTTGACCTTTTCACTCTTTGCCTCGTCAAAAATACGTTCAAAGCGCGCTTTCATAAACGCGAGCAGCTCCTCATCGTCCGAACGGTACTCGCAGAGCATTTTTGCGGACTGCGCTATCGTGTTGACGGACGTACCGCCGCTTATCTCTCCGACGTTATAGGTGACTCTCCTTCCCTCTTTCTCGGGAAGCTCCGTCGAATATATCTTACCGACAATGCTCGAAAGCTCCGCTATGGCGTTTTTGTTGCCGAAGGCGTTATACGAATGTCCGCCCTCCGTTATTGCCTCGACCTCATATCTGCGCGAGCCTACGCATCTGTCGGAGCATCTTGTCAAATTAAACGAATCGAAGGCTATGAATTTGGCTATTCTGCCTTCGTAATCGGAGAAAAGCTTTCTGACTCCCTTGAGATCTCCAAGCCCCTCCTCGCAGGAGTTGGCAACGAAAAGCACACCGTTGGTCTTAATATCTTTTTCGACAAAATATTTTGCCGTAAGCATAAGCACCGCAAGGCTTGCCGTGTTATCTCCGACACCGGGACAGCGGATATACTCGCCGTCGTCCGAATACGGCATAGGCTCCGTATCGGGAAACACGGTATCCGTATGCGCGGCAAACACGGTCAATTCTTGGCTGTCTTTTGCCCCGTACGGAAGAACTACGTTCAAGGCTTCGTCTATATACGCATCCTCAATTCCGTTTTTGTCGAACCACGCTTTTATGTACTCCGCGCGCTTACCCTCGTTGTGTGACGGCGCGGGAATACGGCAGAGGTCGTAAATGAGCCCATAAAGCTCCTTCGTGTTGTTTTCTATATATTCTTTTATCATCATTCATTAACCCTGCAAACATTTTTTGTTTTTTCATTATAGCATAAATATTATTTTTTGTCCACACAAAAAATAAAAGAAAAAACTTGGACAAATTTTATCGGTACCATTGACAATTCGGAGAAAATGTGATATTATGTATTAAACCGATGAGGAAGAGTAAGTAGTTTCGGTATTGCCTCCACAGAGAGCCGCGGGCGGTGTGATCGCGGCGAGCGCGTATCCTTGCGAATGGACTTCCGAGGGCGATCAGAAAGGCGTTTAAAGCAACGTACGAGTATGTAAGACGGAGAGGAGCTCCGTTATAAAATCCGGCATATAAAGTATGCAAAGAGCGGACGTTTTTACGTCAAGCAGGGTGGCACCGCAAGAGTTTCTCTTGTCCCGGCATTATTTATGTGGGACAGGGGTTTTTTATTTTCCCCTGCCGCAAATCTATTGAAAGGTGAAAAGATACTATGTCAGAACTTAAGATCCCTTACAAAATTTACTTGAGCGAGGACGAAATACCAAAAAAATGGTATAATCTTCGCGCGGATATGAAAAAGAAACCCTCACCGCTCGTCGATCCGTCAACGGGCAAGCCCATCACTCTTGAAGCGCTCTCCGCGGTCTTCTGCCGTGAGCTTGCCGAGCAGGAGCTTGATGATACAACACCTTATATAGACATTCCCGACGAGCTTATAGATTTCTATAAAATGTACCGTCCCGCGCCGCTTATCCGAGCTTACTGCCTCGAAAAGCAGCTCGGAACTCCCGCGAAGATCTATTATAAGTTCGAAGGCAACAACACAAGCGGAAGCCATAAGCTCAACTCCGCGATAGCTCAGGCTTATTACGCAAAAAAGCAAGGACTTACGGGCGTTACCACTGAAACGGGAGCCGGTCAGTGGGGTACGGCTCTATCTATGGCTTGCTCATATTTTGGACTTGACTGCAAGGTCTTTATGGTAAAATGCAGCTACGAGCAAAAGCCTCACCGCCGAGAGGTCATGAGGACCTACGGAGCTGATGTCACTCCCTCTCCGTCAGACACGACAGAGGTAGGACGCAAGATACTTGCCGAGCATCCGGGAACTAATGGCTCACTCGGTTGCGCTATCTCAGAGGCGGTTGAGACCGCAGCGAGATCGGGAGGAAGCTATCGCTACGTTCTCGGAAGCGTGCTGACCCAAGTAATGCTTCATCAATCCATCATCGGTCTTGAAGCCAAGACCGCGCTCGATAAATACGGAGAGAAAGCCGATATAATCATCGGATGCGCCGGAGGCGGCTCAAACCTTGGCGGACTTATCGCGCCCTTTATGGGAGAGAAGCTTCGCGGTGAGGCAGATTACCGCTTTATCGCGGTCGAACCCGCATCCTGCCCCACGCTGACGAGAGGCAAATTCGTTTACGACTTCTGCGATACGGGATGTATATGCCCTATGGCGAAGATGTATACTCTCGGTTCTAACTTCATTCCGTCGGCAAGCCACGCAGGCGGTCTCCGTTATCACGGAATGAGCCCCGTTCTCTCTGAGCTTTATGACGAGGGACTTATGGAAGCGAGAGCCGTTGAGCAGACGTCCGTATTCGCCGCCGCGCAACAGTTCGCAAGGATCGAAGGTATCCTTCCCGCCCCCGAATCCTCTCACGCCATAAAAGTGGCTATAGATGAGGCTCTAAAGTGCAAGGAGACCGGAGAAGAAAAGACGATACTCTTCGGTCTTACCGGTACGGGATATTTCGATATGATGTCATACGGCAAATTCAACGACGGCATAATGAGTGATTACCTGCCCACCGACGATGAGCTTGAAGCTGCCTTCAAGAGATTTCCGAAGCAACCTGAAATTTAAAATATCAAACGTCCTTTCCGGGGAAAGGGCGTTTACTAAAAACTCCCCCTTGCGGAAATCCGCAAGGGGGAATATTTTAATTATTAACTTTTATGTGAAGCTATTAATTATTTCTTCTTGATAACGACAGCAGCTCCTGTGAGAGCGAGGAGAGCGAGGAGAGATCCGACAGCCGCGAATCCGCCGCA
>JAZRUP010000108.1:0-8512 GCA_045652645.1 Eubacteriales bacterium
CATGGCTACGATCCGACTTGTACGAGATGCTTTATACTGATGATGTTCCCGCGCGAGTTTCTATCAACGAGGCACTTGAGCTTTGCCGTGAATTTGACGAGGATAAGGCAAGACCTTTTGTTAACGGTGTGCTTAATGCCGTTATGGAAACGCTTCCCGAAGCAAAAGAGAGATGAGGCCGGTTTGCTTCGTCGGAATTGATACGAGCAATTATACGACGTCGGTTGCTGTAGCGAGTCACGACGGGGAGATAATAGCGAATTTGAAGCTTCCGTTGCCGGTAAAAGAAGGTGAACGAGGACTTCGACAGAGTGACGCGCTTTTCGCGCACACAAAAAATTTGCCGTGTCTTATGGAAAGTCTTGCGGAGATATTAAAAAATTATATTCCTCTTGCTGTTGGTTGCTCGGATAAACCGAGAGAGGTCGAAGGCTCTTATATGCCTTGCTTCCTTGCGGGCGTTGCCGCGGCTTCGGCTTTTTCCGCTCCTATGGGGTTGCCGATATACAGATTCTCCCATCAAGACGGTCACATAATGGCGGCATATTATTCGTCGGGCGCTGATATTGCCGGTGATTTTGCCGCTTTTCACGTTTCGGGCGGCACAACAGAATTGCTTTACGTAAAGCGAAACGATAACGGATTTTCCGTTGAGCTTATAGGAGAGTCTAATGACCTCAACGCGGGGCAGTGCATTGACCGAACCGGCGTTATGATGGGACTTAAATTTCCTTGCGGCGCTGAGATGGATAAGCTTGCTCTTGAATTTAAAGGTAAAATGCCACCCGTAAAAATATCAGTTAAAGATATGTCATGTAACCTCTCCGGTGTTGAGAATTTAACTAAAAAGTTATATTATGAAACGGGAGATAAACAGCTCGTATCCGCGTTTGCTTTTGAATATATAGCTAAAACTCTTTATAAAATGACCGATTCACTTAGAGTGAACTATCCGGATATTCCCATAATATATGCGGGCGGAGTTATGAGCAGCGATTATATTGGAGCTCGTTTAAATTATAACAGACGCGACGTTTATTTTGCGAAGCCGGCTTTTTCTGCCGACAATGCCGCAGGAATTGCGCTTCTTTGCCGAGAAAAATACTTAAAAGAGAGATCATAAATCAGTATGGAACAAAAAAACGCTTTAACCGTTACCCAACTGAATGAATATATAAAAATGATGTTTGAGAGTCAGCCGACGCTTAATCGGCTATTCTTAAGAGGCGAAATTTCAAATTTTGTCAATCATAGGTCAGGACATTTTTATTTTACTCTTAAAGATGAAAATTCGCTTATACGCGCGGTCATGTTCAAGGGTTCCGTGATGAAGCTCAATTTTCAGCCTGAAAACGGTATGAGGGTGATCGCGCGCGGAAAGGTTTCCGTGTTTCCTCGTGACGGCCAGTATCAGTTTTATGCCGATGATATGGAGCTTGACGGAATAGGGGCTCTTTATATCGCTTTTGAACAATTAAAAAACAAGCTGGCGGCTGAAGGACTTTTTGACGATAGCCGAAAAAAGCCATTACCGAAATTTCCGTCAAAAATAGGAATAATAACGTCACCCACAGGCGCGGCGATACGAGATATGCTGAATGTTACGGGACGGCGTTATCCAATGGCTGAGATCACGATATATCCCGCGTTGGTTCAAGGAAATGACGCGCCGAGAAGTCTTGCCGCGGGTATCAGATATTTTAACAATTCCGAGAATCGCCCCGACGTTATAATCATAGGACGCGGAGGCGGGTCGATAGAGGATCTTTGGGCGTTCAATAATGAGCAGCTTGCAAGATTCATCGCAGCATCCGAGATCCCTATTATTTCGGCGGTAGGTCACGAAACCGATTTTACAATATGTGATTTTGTTGCTGACAGACGCGCGCCTACACCGTCAGCGGCGGCAGAGCTTGCTGTTCCTGATAGCTTTGAGCTTTCCGGAAGAATAAAAATTTACGAATCCCGTGTATGTACTTTGCTTTCAAGAAAACTGTCTAACGGATATGAAAGACTCAGAATACTCTCAAGATCAAGAGTGCTCGTATCTCCCGAAACGCTTTTTGACAATTTGAAGCTCCGTGTTGACCGAAATTCCGACTTGCTTGACGCTTCGATCAAGGCTAAATTGACTTTATGCCGAGCAGAATTAAAAACGGCCGCCGGAAAGATATCCTCATTAAGCCCTTTGGGTGTGCTTTCAAGAGGATACGGCGCGGTTACGGATGAGGACGGTAATATAGTAAAATCAGTTTCGGGACTTGATATTGGACAAAAAATAGACGTAACGCTTTCTGACGGCTCTGTTACGGCTGAGATCATAAACAAGAAAGAGGCAACGAATGGCTAATAATATAAAATTTGAAACAGCTCTTTCCGAGCTGGAAACAGTTATTGCAAAGCTTGAGGACAGCAATACTCCTCTTGATGAAGCGCTCAAACTTTACGAAAAGGGAATATCCCTTGTTAGAATTTGCAATGAACGACTTGAATCTGCGGAGCAAAAGATAAAAATTCTTCAGTCTAAGGACGGAGAGATAGTGGAAACTGATTTTATCGGAGAACAAAAATGAGTGTTGACATTTTTAAGGAAATAGCAAGATCAAGCGCAATATTGGATAAGGAGCTTGAGAAAAGGCTCAGAACCGATGAACCTATAGTTTCAATTCTTCTCGACGCGGAGCGTTACAGCGTTATGTCCGGAGGAAAACGCGTAAGACCTTTCTTGACTCTTGAATTTTGTCATCTTTTTGGCGGCAGAGCAGAGTCAGCTCTTCCTTTTGCAATGGCTGTAGAGGTTATACACAGCTCGTCTCTCATTCACGACGATCTTCCTTGTATGGATGATGACGATATGAGGCGAGGAAAGCCATCGTGCCATATTGCTTTCGGAGAGGCGAACGCGCTTCTTGCAGGGGACTCTCTTTTGCTTTATGCGTTTGAGCTTTGCGCGGAAAATAATGAGGTGGATCCCAAAACTGCGTTAGAAGCGATCTCCGTTTTGTCTAGATCAACAGGAAATTTAGGCATGGTTGGCGGACAGGTAATAGACCTTTACGGAGATACGCACACGCTTGATTTTGATACGCTTATAAAGCTTCACTCAATGAAAACGGGCGCTCTTATAGGAGCCGCGGTTAAAATGGGTTGCCTTGCGGCAGGGATAGCTCCTGACAGCAAAGAATATGCCGACGCGGCTCTTTACGCAAAGAACATAGGACTTACTTTCCAGATAATAGATGATATTCTTGACGCAAGAGCAGGAGAAGAATCTCCACAAAAGACAACATTCCTTACTTTTATGTGTGAACACGATGCTTTTGAATACGCTAAAGATCTTACAGATAAGGCTATCGAAGCTATCAAAAAGTATAAAGGCAGTGAAATACTTATAGCTTTTGCCGAGTATCTTTTGAACCGTGACAAATGAGAGCCGATATTTATCTTTTCTCAAACGGACACGCAAACAGCCGTAGTCACGCGAAAGCTCTTATCGAGGAAGGATCGGTTAAGATAGATGGTAAAGTTATTGATAAAGCTTCTTTTGATATAACCGATTCGGAGCATTTTATTGAGATAACGGACACTCAAAAATTTGTCAGCCGAGGCGGGCTTAAGCTGGAGGCGGCGCTTGATGTCTTTGAAATAGACGTTAAAGGAAAGCGCGCGATAGATATTGGAGCGTCAACCGGAGGATTTACCGATTGTCTTTTGAATAGGGGCGCTGAAAGAGTCGTGTGCGTTGATTCCGGTGTCGGACAGCTTCACCCGAAAATTGCATCCGACAAACGAGTTACAAATATTGAAAAATACAATGCTCGCGAGCTTTCCGCCGAAATCATACCCGAAGGAGCGGATATTGCGGTCATGGATGTTTCCTTTATCTCGCAAACATTGATACTTCCGAGAATAAAAGGTGTTTTAAAAGAAAACGGTTGTCTTATAAGTCTTATTAAACCTCAATTTGAAGCGGGACGCGCCGCGATCGGAAAAGGCGGTATAGTTAAAGACAAAAAAGACCGACTTGCGGCAATCTTGAGGGTACGCGACAGCGCGTCGTCGGTCGGACTTTATATGATGGGACTTATAATATCGCCCATAACGGGAGGCGATGGAAATATAGAGTATCTTTCTTGCTTCAAGTTGCAAGGCACGGAAATTTCCGATGAAGTGATAAAAAAACTTATATAATAAAAAACGGGGTCTGATATGAAAAAAATAGCGGTAATAACCAATTTTAATATTCCCGAGAAAGCGTCAGCCGCGATGAACGTAATAGATCGATTATATTCACTCGGCTGTGAAATATACGTTGCGTCGTTCAATAAAGAACGAATAGACCGTAACTGCAAAAACCCAAATTGCGAATACTTAAATTTTGTTCCGCTTGAAAAGCTGTTCGGTATAGCAGATGTTATTGTGATACTCGGTGGCGATGGAACTATACTTGAAGCGGCGCGCAGGGCTGTTCCTGCGGGGAAACCCATGCTTGGCATAAATCTCGGGCGTGTCGGATATATGGCGGAGCTTGAGCTTTCTGAGCTTGATATGCTTTCTGATTTTGTCAATGGAAAATATGATCTTGACGAGCGTATGATGCTTAAGGTAGAGCTTCTTGACAAGAACGGAAACTCAAAGCTTGTTTCTTTCGCTCTTAACGATGCCGTTATATCAAACGGTTCTGTATCAAGGATCATTGATCTTTTACTTTACGAAAGAGGTCTTGAAGTATTGCGCTACAGAGCGGACGGACTTATAGTTGCAACTCCGACCGGTTCTACCGCTTATTCAATGTCCGCGGGCGGCGCAATTGTCGACCCGAGACTCAGTTGTGTGTGCGTAACTCCGATCTGTCCTCATTCTTTTGTATCAAAGCCCTTTGTTTTCCCCGATGATACAAAAATAGAGATAAAAAATATCTGTCAGCGTGAAAAGGTCCTTTTCCTAACGATCGACGGAAAATCAAATTACGAGGTCGCTTACGGGGACGTCGTAAGAATAACAAAATCCGATCTTAAAGCGAAACTTATTCGTATTAAGAAAAATGATTTCTACAACAGGTTGCGCAAAAAAATAGTTACCGATTAAAGGAGAAAACGCAAATGAAATCAAAAAGACAGGATCTTATAGTAAATATCGTTACAAATAAAGAAATAGAAACGCAGGAAGAGCTTATCGCGGAGCTGAAAGCCGCAGGCTGTGACGTAACACAGGCGACGGTATCCCGTGATATACGCGAGCTTAAGCTCGTCAAGGTAACAACGGGACACGGAGGCTTCAGATACACGCTTCCTCATAAAAAAGACCACGGAGTAAACGTTCGCTTTAACACGGCTCTTGCGGAATCTATCATAAGCGCGGATTATTCGCTTAATATCGTTGTAATTAAAACATATCCGGGACTTGCCAATGCGGTTGCGGCGGGAGTTGATTCACTTAACCTTGAGTCTGTTCTCGGCTGTGTGGCGGGAGATGATACGATAATTGCCGTTACAAGTGATATGGAAGCCTCTAAAGATATAAGTGAAAGGATAAAGAGTCTTATAAAATCATGAGTAAGATTCAGAAAACAAACGCTATGCGTCAGCTTGACGCGGCAAAGATACCTTATGAAATAATGGATTATATTCCCGACGAATCGGATCTTTCGGGAATTCATATAGCTGAACAGATAGGTCTTCCTTGTGAGCAAGTTTTTAAAACACTTGTAACAATGGGGGATAAAAACGGTATAAACGTGATCTGTATTCCCGCTCATCTTGAGATAGATCTTAAAGCGGCGGCGCAGGCAACGGGCAACAAAAGTCTTTCAATGCTCCAGACAAGCGAGCTTTTAGCAAATACGGGATATATAAGAGGCGGGTGTTCGCCTATCGGCATGAAAAAGAAATATCCGACGTATATAGACGAGAGTGCCGTAAATTATGATAAAATAACGGTAAGCTCAGGCACACGCGGGATGCAGCTTTTACTTGCCCCCAATGCACTTATAAAGTTTACAGGCGCAAAGCTTTGCTCCGTAACGGTAAAGATTAAAAAATAAAAATTAAGGACACATAAAATCATGCAAAAAATCAAATCACAAATAGCCGAAGAGCTGAAAAAACAAATTGACCTTATAAATCCCGACACGGGACTTGACGCAGAGGCTGTTTCGCTTATGATGGAATATCCTCCGGACAAAAATCTCGGAGACCTTGCGCTTCCTTGCTTTAAGCTCAGCCGTTCACTCCGTAAATCACCGGTCCAGATAGCGACACAGCTTGCAGAGGGCCTTTCGTGCGAAGCGATAGCCGAATGTAAGGCGGTTAACGGATATCTCAATATCTTTATTTCAAACGATTTTTTGTCGGCAAAGGTAGTATCGGAGATCCTCTCCAAAGGCGATGATTACGGTAAAAATGAATCAGGAGAGGGAAAGACCGTCGTTCTTGACTATTCTTCGCCAAATGTCGCAAAACCTTTCCATCTCGGTCATCTCGGAACCACTGTTATAGGACACTCTCTCAGACGTCTTTTTGAATTTTCGGGATACAAGTGTATCGGAATAAACCACCTCGGAGACTGGGGAACGTCGTTCGGTAAGCAGATAGTTGCCCTCAAAACTTGGGGTGATACCTCTAAAATTGAGGAAAACGGAGTTGACGGACTCGTCACACTTTATCAGAAATTCCACGAAGAAGCGGAAACCAACCCCGAGCTTTTCGATGAGGCGAGAGCCGAGTTTACAAAGCTCGAGAACGGAGATCCGGAGAATACGGAGCTTTGGAAGCGTTGTATCGCTGTCAGCATTGAGGAATATCAGAAAACTTATGCTCAGCTCGACATAGTATTTGATTATTATACCGGCGAGAGCTTCTTCACAGATAAGATGCCCGCTCAGGTCGAGCGAATGAGAGAGAAGGGGCTTCTAAAGATAGATGACGGCGCATCGATCGTTGATCTTTCCGATTACAATATGCCGCCTTGCCTCATTCTTAAGCGTGACGGATCGACCCTTTACCCGACTCGCGATATTTCCGCCGCGGTATACCGCAAGGATACGTATGATTTTGACCGTTGCGTTTACGTTACTTCCGCGGGTCAGTCTCTTCACTTCGCGCAGTGGTTTAAGGTCGTTGAGCTTATGGGGTATGATTGGTCAGATAAGCTCGTACACGTTCCTTACGGCACAATGTCGATCGGCGGAGCAAAACTCGGAACACGTTCGGGTAATGTCGTATGGCTCAAGCAGCTTCTAAATATGTCCATCGACAAGGTTCGCGACGTTATAAACGAAAAGAACCCCGAGCTTCCCAACAAGGAGCAGGTCGCGGAGGAAGTCGGAGTGGGAGCTATCGTGTTTAACTACTTGTTAAACAGCAGAATAAAGGATATAAGCTTTGACCTTGAAGCAGCTCTTGATTTCAATGGAAACACAGGACCTTATGTTCAGTACACGTACGCTCGTTGCTGTTCTATCCTTGAAAAAGCGGCATCCGTTCCTGAAAGCGTTGAGCTTTCTTTGACTGATGAATCCGAGTCCGCTCTTGTAAAGACGCTTTCAAGATTCCCCGAAAAGGTAAATGAAGCGCTTTCACAGTATGAGCCGTCTGTAATAACACGTTATATTCTTGATGTAGCCTCATCATTCAATCGTTTCTATCATGATTGTCAGATACTATCGGCAGACGATGAAAAGATAAGGAACACGAGAATCCTTCTCACAAAGGCTACAAAGACCGTTCTCGGAAACGCATTTGGACTTATTTGTCTTAAGAAACCCGAAAAAATTTAAAAAAGAGGTATATAGAAATGTCAGGACACAGCAAATGGAAAAACATTATGCACAAGAAAGGGAAGACCGACGCGCAGAGAGCCTCGGTTTTTACCAAGATAAGCAAAGAGATCGTTATAGCGGTCAAAGCGGGCGGCGGTGACCCCAACAGCAACTCTAAGCTCCGTGAGCTTATCGCAAAGGCAAAATCAAACAACGTTCCCAATGATAATATCAAGCGCACTATTGAAAAGGCACTCGGAAATGACAGCGCTAACTATGAGGAGATCACATACGAGGGCTACGGCCCCGCAGGCATTGCCGTTATAGTTAAGACCGCAACAGACAACAGAAACAGAACCGCGGGAAACGTTCGCCACTATTTCGACAAATTCGGTGGAAATATGGGAACGAGCGGATGCGTCAGCTTCCTTTTTGCGGAGAAAGGACTTATCCTTATTACAGATGAGGACGGAGAGCTTGACGAGGATAAGCTGATGGAAGATGCAATGGAAGCTGGAGCTGAGGATTTTTCAGGTGAGGAAGGAGTTTACGAGATATACACCGAACCCGACGATCTTTACGCGGTTCGTGATGCACTCGTAGCTCTTGGATATGAGATCGAGTCCGCAGAGCCCGACATGGTTCCGTCCACTTACGTCAACCTTGATAATGAGGACGATATTAAGCATATGAATCTTCTCCTTGAGTATCTTGAAGAGGATGATGACGTTCAGAACGTGTACCACAACTGGG
>JAZRUP010000109.1:0-4508 GCA_045652645.1 Eubacteriales bacterium
GGCAATATCAGCGGTTGGTCCGACTCCGATAAGGAGCTTCTCTCGAACATTCCCGCAACCGAGTTCATTGGATACACAACGACCAAGTGTGACGACGCAAAGGTTCTCGCGATAATCGTTGACAATATGCTTGTTGACGAGGTAAACGAAGGCGACTTTACCCTCATTCTTGACAAGACCCCCTGCTACGGTGAAGGCGGAGGTCAGGTCGGTGATACGGGTATGGTCAAAAACGATAATTTCTCCGCACCGCTTTACGATACAAAGAAGACCGACGGAATTTATCTCCACACCTGTATAGAGCCTCGCGGATCACTCAAGGTGGGCGACACAGTAAGAGTCACTGTCGGCACGTATCGCCGTCAGGATATTATGCGTAACCACTCTTCTCTCCACCTTCTTCAGGGCGCTCTCCGTCAGGTTCTCGGAACTCACGTTGAGCAGGCAGGCTCTTACGTTGACGATCAGCGCGGACGCTTTGACTTCACGCATTTCGCGCCCCTCACGGCTGAGGAGATCGCAAAGGTCGAGGCTATCGTTAACGAAAACATTCTCAAAGGAATCTCCGTTGACACTATTGAAACGGATATTGAAAGCGCTAAAAAACTCGGCGCTATGATGCTTTTCGGTGAGAAATACGGCGCGACCGTCCGCGTTGTCAAGATGGGCGATGCATCCACGGAATTCTGCGGCGGTACTCACGTTGACAACACTGCAAAGATCGGTCTTTTCAAGATCGTATCGGAATCCTCCGTTGCCGCAGGCGTTCGCCGTATCGAGTGCGTAACGGGTAACGGCGTTCTCGGTCTTCTCCGAGAAAAGGAAGCTCTCATTGCAGATACCGCAAAGGAAGTTAAGGCACAGAACACGGCTGATCTCGCAAAGAGAGCCGCATCCCTTATGGCGGAGCTCAAGGATCAGAAAAAGGAGATCGAAGCCCTCAACGCAAAACTCGCATCCACAAAGCTCGACGCTATTCTCGGCGGTGCGGTTGACGTTAAAGGCATCAAGCTCGTCACAGGACGTCTTGACGGCATGAATATTGCCGTGGCACGTTCTCTTGCGGACGACATCAAGGCTAACAAGGCAGACACGGTAGCTGTCCTCGCGGTCTACACCGACGGTAAGCTCAACTTCATCGCGGCGGCAGGAGCAAATGCGGTCAAGTCGGGAGCCCACGCAGGTAAGCTCGTAAGCGCGGTCGCGGCTGTTGCTGACGGTAAGGGTGGCGGACGTCCCGATTCCGCTATGGCAGGCGCTCCCTCGGCTGACAAGATCGACGCGGCTCTCGCGGCGGCAAACGCAACCCTTGAGGGAATGATAAAATAAACAAATATTTAAATGTGACCGAGTCTTTTGATTAGGTCACATTTTTTTATGCGAGACGCCGTCTTGCGCTCTGCTTAAAGATCTTCAAAAACTTTGAAAAAAGGGGGGATTTTAGACGATTATTCAACTTTAAGTATCGGCGCCCCGACTTGTCGCTCTCGCAGTCGCGGTCAAAATCAAGATTCGCAGATTCCGACGGTGCGACAGAAAAGAAATTTTATTTAGGATTTAAGCTCTTGTAAAAATCACCGTTTTATGTTATAATGAATAAAACCTTTTGAAAGGAAATAAAAAATGAAACCGCTTAACAAATACATCGATCACACTAATCTCAAGCCCTTCGCGCAGAAGTCTGACATCGAAAAGCTCTGCGCCGAGGCTCGCGAATACGACTTCGCATCCGTTTGCATCAATCCCTGCAACGTCGCGCTCGCAAAAAAACTGCTTGACGGCACCGACGTCAAGGTCTGCACCGTTATCGGCTTCCCTCTCGGTCAGAACACGACGGATATAAAGATCGCCGAAACTGTTCAGGCTCTTGAGGACGGTTGCGAGGAATTCGATATGGTCATCAACGTCGGCGCGCTCAAGGATGGTGATGACGACTTTGTCCGCGATGAGATAGCCGCTGTTGTTGCCGCCGCCGAAGGCAACACGGTCAAGGTAATTATCGAAACGGGACTTCTCACCGACGAGGAAAAAGCAAGAGCTACGAGACTCTCTTGCGAGGCGGGCGCACATTTCGTCAAGACCTGCACGGGATTCTCCGCGGGCGTTGCCACTGTTGAGGACGTACGTATTATGAAAGCAAACATCACGGAAGGCGTTAGTATAAAAGCCTCCGCCGGTATCAAAAATTACGAGACCGCGAAAGCGCTTATAGACGCGGGTGCCGACCGTATTGGCGCGTCAGCGGGTATCGCCATTATCGAAGGAGCAAAAAACTAAACAAATGAAAAAACGCCGAGTGAGTCACACTCGGCGTTTTTCAAACAAATTGCCAAATTATCGTTTGGCCTAAAATTTGAAGAAAAACAATTATAAAAATATTTATGCACCAAAAAGCTCCCTGTTTATGGGTAAAAAGATAATATTCGTCAGCAACCTCCTTTATCGGGATAAGCGAAATCAAAATAATTGGAAACACAGTCACAAACCATATCTCATATTGAAAAAGAGGGATGATCGATGCAAGTGCTACACTAAAATAAACGTTAGCAAGTGAAAAAACAGAATTCAGAAGTATCCTTTTCTTATCTTTTTCATTAAGTCCGAGATTTACCGCCTTATGTTCATAATTAAGAAGTTGTTTAAGTCCCCTTTCAGACAAAGCTATGGTGTTCGCGCACAGAATTATTACACCCGATACAATGATAGGTATTACATCTGATCTTGCTATATAGCGATATCCTAAAAAGAGGAAAACAAACACAAAGAAAATCGCGATAACGCTTGTTGCCCGTATTCTGTTTTTTTTCACAAACTAACTCCTTATTTAGGTTTATTCCTCATAAACCAACACAACAGGTGGACAGCAATGATCAACACCCTTAAGATGAAGTCCTTTATCATATGCCTCTCTGACAATTGCCATTACAAAATAGATCGAGGCATCATTGTATCTGAAAAGCTCGGGCACAGAAGTCAAGTGCTTTGGAACAGGTGATTTCATTGAAGCAATAAAACTGCCGAACGCCTCCCCAACCGACGATTTTAGTTCCTCCGTCGCTTTTTTGATAACAGTAGAAAGCTCGTCATAATCTGCTTTTTTAAGAACGGGAATATTCAAGCACCGTTTGCCGTCTGTATTTCCTATCAATCCCAATCTTTCAAGCGTAGGTATATATGAAATAAATTCATTGGGAATATCTGCGTTTTCAATAGGAATATCATCGTAAATATGCCAAAGCAACGGAATTATATGCTTAAAATACAGTTCATACGCGCCTCCGAATCTGGCAGGGCTATCATAGAGCGTTGTGTCAAATTCATAAAATCTGACCTTCTTTGCTCTTCCTAAAGACAACGCCTCCGACGTTCTGTGACCGCCGTTTATGATATATTCGAAAGATTCATTAAATTCCTTTATGTTGTACCCTGCCTCAAACGCAATCGCATTGGCAAGCCAACGTCCGCCGTCCTTTCGCTTCGGAAATTTCGGCAATTCTATATTGTTCGTGCCGAAATACTGAAAATCCTGTAAAGCTTTCAAAACGGCATATCTATCAAGCTTTGTTTTCTCCTCTCCTCCAAGTTCTTGTACAAAAGGCAAGCTTAAAATATCAGCAGACATTTTCTTTATAATATTCCAGATCTCCTCAAAATGCCGATGAGCAAAATCAAGCTGAGGATTGAAGCATTTAAGTATGTCTTGAGCCTTTCTGATAATAAAATCCGTATACACCTTGCCGCTGTCCGTCTGTACCATCAGCTCGCCGTCAACAAGCTTTTTAACGATCGGCTCGATGTACGCGGCAGGAATACCTATTGCTCTTGAGAGCTCGCTTATTGTGATCGGCTTTTCATAAGCTATGATCAATATGTTTTGCGCTATAAGGTCGTCATCAACGAGCGACCGCGGTTCACCTTTTAGTCCGCCCGAACCTCCATAAGTTATATTCAGCTTTCCGGGCAGATAATTTTCTCTCGTTTCCATTTCAAATCCTTTCTTCATCTGATCACGGCCTGAGAACAAACGGCTTTTTACAGTACCTTCGGGAATATTAAGTCCCTCGGCAATATCCGACACGCTTTGATTACCAAAATAAAAACGTATCAGCACCTCACGAGTTATAAAGCTTAAATAATTCAATTCCTTGCGAACTCTTGCCGCTTCATCGGAGGCAAAAAACTCTTTGTCCTCATCATCGGGAACGTCCACGTTATCATCCAAGCATAATATTATCGGTTCTCGGTATTTCTTTCGAAGGTTATCGCTATATTTATGGCAAAGAATAGTGGCAAGCCAAGTTTTAGGGTGCTCAATGGTTCCGCCCTTGTGTATATATGCAAAAGCGGCAAGCATAGTTTCCCCTACAAGATCTTCCGCATCTGTTTGCGAATTGCATTTTGATATTGCGAGCCGTATCAGATAATCATAATATTGAATTATTTCAGTATCGGTCATAAAA
Organism: Eubacteriales bacterium; assembly: GCA_045652645.1. Classification (GTDB taxonomy): domain Bacteria; phylum Bacillota; class Clostridia; order Oscillospirales; family CAG-272; genus RGIG3994. The sequence continues at coordinate 4,461 of JAZRUP010000109.1, forward strand.
TTGATCCTGCTTTCCGGAATGCTTTTGAACGTTCATCAATATAGTCGT
>JAZRUP010000110.1:0-4067 GCA_045652645.1 Eubacteriales bacterium
GGCTCCATCTGCGAGCAGGGCACCGCCGACGAAATTTTCTACAATCCTCAGCACGAGTACACCAAGGGCCTGATGAACTCCATCCCCACCGTGGATGACGAAAAGCGCAAACTCAAGCCTATCAGCGGTACCCCTATCGACCTGCTGAATATGCCGACGGGTTGTCCCTTTGCTCCCCGTTGCGACGCGGCGATGAAGATATGCATTAGCGAGCGAGCCGACTCAATGGTTATAAACGACGATCACTGGGCGGCGTGTTGGATGAATGTTAAAAAGGGAATTGAAAACGGATCTATTACCGTTGAACCCCAAAAAGAGGAGGTAAGTGACAATGAGTGATCAGAATAAGACCCCTCTTATAGAAGTTAAAGATTTAAAAGAGTATTTTAAAATAAACGTCGGCGCGTTTAAAACAAAGCCGCTTAAGGCTGTTGACGGAGTTTCTTTCTCTATCAATAAGGGAGAAACGCTCGGTCTTGTCGGAGAGTCGGGATGCGGAAAAACGACGGTGGGAAGAACTCTTCTTCATCTTTATAAGCCTACGGCGGGTGAGATCTACTACAACGGAAAGCTTATTGAAACAAAGAAGGATATAAAGGAGTTCCGCAAGAAAGCCACTATGGTTTTCCAAGACCCGTATTCATCCCTCAACCCCCGTATGACGGTTTCGGATATTATAGGCGAGCCGCTTGACGTTCATAAGCTTTATTCAACCAAGGAAGAGCGCCGCGAGCGTATTCTTGAGCTTATGGGACACGTTGGACTTAACAGTGAACACGCGTCGCGTTACGCGCACGAGTTCTCAGGCGGTCAGCGACAGAGGATAGGTATCGCGAGATCCCTTGCCGTTAACCCCGAATTTATAGTATGTGACGAGCCTGTTTCAGCGCTTGACGTGTCGATCCAGGCGCAGGTCATAAATATGTTTGACGAATTGCGCGATAAGATAGGGCTGACTTATCTGTTTATTGCCCACGACCTTCTCGTCGTTCGTCATATAAGCGACAGGATCGCGGTCATGTACCTCGGTAAGATGGTAGAGCTTGCGGACGCGGGAGAGATCTACGATCACCCCCTGCATCCGTATTCAAAAGCGCTTATCTCCGCGGTTCCGATACCTGATCCTAAGATCGCGAGAGCAAATCAGCGTATAGCGCTTGAGGGAGATATCCCCAGCCCGCTCAACGCTCCTTCGGGATGTCCTTTCCGCACCCGTTGCCCTTACGCGACGGAAATTTGCTCCGAAACGATGCCCGAATTTAAGGAAGTAAGCAACGGACATTTTGTCGCTTGTCATAACCTTGACAAGATAAACTGAATTTCAACATCAGAAAGAGAGAGACGTGCAATACTTTCTCTTTCGATTTGAGATAAAAATTTTTCGAAAGGAAAAAACATCATGAAAAAGATTTTAGCAATGATCCTTTGTGTTATCATGGTTCTCGGAATGGTTGTTTCCTGCGGTGATAATAACACACCTACAAACAACAACAATAACACTGAGAAGAAGGTAACATTTACAAATGCTCCTACCCTTGATTACCTTTACAACGAAGGTGACGCTCACAAGGCTATCGGTGAGTACATGCAGGCTGCTCTCAAGAACTTTGGAATCAATATGACTCTTGAGACACAGGAATGGAACACCTTCCTTAACACCCGTAAGAACGGTGACTACGGAATCGCCCGTAACGGTTGGGTTGCAGACTACAACGATCCTATCTGCTTCCTCGATATGTGGACCTCCGGCTCCGGTAACAATGACGTTCAGTTCGGTAAGGGCGCTCACGCATCTCTTAAGATGTACAACCTCGACCTCACAGCTCTCGGCTATGACGTAAAGGTAGAGAACGGAACATGGGCAGAAACCTATGATGTTCTTATCGCAAAGATCAAATCATGCACCGACTCCGAAAAGCGTTACGCTATGATGCACATCGCTGAGGATATGCTCATGGATACAGGATGCATCACTCCTATCTACTACTACACAGACCTTTACATGAAAGATTCTTCCGTTAAGGGCTTCTTCTCTAACCCCCTCGGATACAAGTACTTCATGAACACAACTGTTGAAGGCAAGGATTACATCAATGTATGTCTTGCTTCCGAGCCCGATACTCTCGACCCCGCTCTCAACTCCGCTGTTGACGGCGCGACTATGATCTCTCACCTCTTCGCGGGTCTCGCAAAGTGGGCGCAGGATGATAACGGCAAGCTCGTTATCGTTCCCGACCTCGCGGTATCTCTCCCTGAGGGTGTTAAGAACGAGGACGGTTCCGTAACCTACACCTACACACTTAAGGACGGTCTTAAGTGGAGCAACGGTGAGGCTCTTACAGCTCAGGATTTCGAGGATTCTTGGAAGAGAGCTGCATCCGCTGCACTTGGTGCTGACTACGGCTACATGTTTGATGTTGTTAAGGGCTACGGCACTGACAACAAGGACGATCTCGCTGTAGATGCTACCGACGCAAAGACACTTGTTGTAACTATTTCTAACCCCGTCGCATACTGGAACGAGCTTCTCGCGTTCCCGACCTACTACCCCGTATACAAAGCAGCAACAGCAGCTGAGTCTTGGGCAACAGATCCCTCGACTTACGTTTGCAACGGTGCGTACGTAATGGAAAGCTGGGCACACGATTCCAAGATCGTTCTCAAGAAGAATGACAACTACCACGCAAAAGACACAGTAACAATGCCCACGATCAACTGCTTCCTTTCTGACGACGCTAACCTTATGCTCACAAACTTCAAGAACGGTGAGTGGCAGCTTATCGATGACGTTCCCACAAATGAGATCGCAGCTCTCAAGAAGGATGCTGAATACAAGAATGAGTTCATTATCGCAGGTCAGATCGGTACTTACTATGTTTGCTGGAACGTAAACGAGAGCATCCTTCCCAAGGACAGCACTCTTTCAGGCGTTGAGGCTGAAAAGGCTCAGCAGGAGATCCGTAAGGCTATCAGCCTCCTCCTTGACCGTAACTACATCGTAGAGAGCGTTGCTCAGGGTGGACAGATCCCCGCTTCTTCCTTCGTTGCTATGGGTATGACAGACGCTGACGGTTCTGAGTTCTACAAGAACGCTAACAGCACAAGTGATGATTTCGACGGTTACTACGACGTAAGCGAAGAGGCTTTCGTTGATAACGTAAAGCAGGCTCTTGAGATCCTCAAGAAGTATTACACATACACCGAAACAGAAGTTAAATAAAAATTAAAACTTTTTGTCGGGATATCTTATGTATTGCACTTTAAGATAAGGTGTCTTGCGACACTTGACAATACCCCCGTACCGCTAAGCGGTACGGGGGTATTTTGTGTTCATCAAGGTTTGCGTGTGCAATCGGCTTCCTTGAGTAATATTGAATTTTTTAATTAGTTTTGAGAGAAAAGACACAGATCAAAAATCATGTTTTGATTTCAGCTCACCGTCGATTGTAAAAAAATCGCAGGGATATATGTAGGCAATATCGTAATGGCCTTGTAAGGAAATATAGAAAAACTCCTCACCGCTTATGGAAATGTTTTTGAGCCCTTCCGTGCTTGTATAATAATCTTTGCTCCAACCGTAATGCGTTCTGACGGCAGGAATCCTCCAAGAGCTGCCGGACGCAAAATAGAAGAATGTTACCTCTTTTGCAGCATGCGAATGCTTTAAACGGAAATGAGGCTCATAGATAACTTCCACGGCAATATGGCTTAGCCGCTCAATGGATATAGAAATATCTCCGCGCGCGATCGCTTCTTCAATAGCGTTTTTTTTCACTTTGTAATTTTTATATTCCATAAAGTAACGGACTATATGATAGGCGGCAAAAGAAAAGATAAAAAGTCCTGCCAAAATATTTTTCAAAAGGATCCCGATCATCACGGCAAGCAGCGTTATCGGTATAATATAAGAAAATCTCCAATCCGAAACGTTTAATATTTGAAAGTTCAAGACCGTTTTAAGGTCGTGTTTTATGTTGTCAAGCTTAAGTTCTTCTTTTTTCATGATTTTTATTGCCTTTCCGGTTTTATTATATCACACTTTGGCACGTGTTGACAAAAAAGATGCC
>JAZRUP010000111.1:0-2636 GCA_045652645.1 Eubacteriales bacterium
TCTCGTACACGGCGATCCTCAAAACGGTTCTTGATACTCTGGATATTCTTTCAGGCTTCCAACCTCGGGAATACTTACCTATTGTAGCATCTATGTCATCCAGATGCTCGAGAACGCCAAAAAAGACAGCTCGCAGATACAAGTCCTCTTCAAGCTCACGGTTTTCTGTTGAAATATCGAAAATGTCCATTGCTTTTTCATCGTTTCTGAATCCGCTTTCAAACAACAACTCAAAAGCCGCTTTTCTTGCATTTTTTCTTGTCATATGGAGATCCTTCCGTAATAAACATATTTAGCTATTATATTATTATACAACATATTTAGAAAAAGTCAAGAATAAAATGAATATTATCAAATAAATATTCATTAAATAATGTTACAAATTTTAGTTGAAATTTTTCCGATATTGTGGTATAGTATTATACAATAATTTATTTTAGGAGTAAAAAATGGAAAAACACTATTGGAAAAAAATATTAACTTCAGCGGCAATTTATTTTGCTGTAATATCGCTGTTTATTTTCATTGTATATATCATAACTTCAGGCGGCAGTATATACGCTCCCGCTTTTTCGGTCGCAAGAATGTTTTTTATCCTCTGCTTTTGCTTAGTATTTTCTATTGCCAACAGCTTCTTGTCATCAGACAAGCTCAATGGATTTTACAAGCTTCTCATTCACGGAATATTGACAATAGGAGGCTTTTTCTCATTGATATACGCTCCGATGACAGCGGACGGAAAATATCAGGCAAGTCTTAACGGGCTTCAATATTCGGGGGCTAATATTTTTGTTGCGATAGGTCTTGTTGTGATCATCTACGCCGTATGCTACGGAACATATTCCGCTATTGCTTCAAAGAAAAGCAAAAAGAAAAACACAAGATCCGAGTATAAATCAGTCTACCGAAACAAATAATATTAAAAAAGTTTCGGAGAGGCAATATGTCAAAAGGTAAAAAGATAAAAATAAATTTATGTATTATTTTGATTTTCTTTTTTACTCCTGCCGTATTGCCTTTCTTTTTTTGTGCCTGCGACGGCGACGAAAATTATATCCCCTCTGATGTTGAAAATGTTAATTTAACGAACGAAAGCGACTCAAAAGCAGAATTTGATCTGTCAAAAGCTGTTTTTCTCGGAGATTCAAACACCGCGCATCTATCGACCTACGGATTGATAGATGCCGAAAGGATCCTCACGGGAAGCGAATATTATTTGACCCTTGAGCCCGACATTTCAAAAAAACACGTATTATGCCGAAAAGCAAACAAGGAAATGACGTCAGCAGAAGCCGTAAAATTTTTATCCCCTGATTTTCTTATCATAACGCTCGGCACGGACGGAGCTCTTTCGCTTGACAAAGAGGGATTCGAGCTCTCATACGGAGAGCTTATAGAATCGGTCAAAAAGGCATCTCCCGACACGGAAATAATTCTCCAATCAATATTCCCCGTTCGAGACGGCGAGCGTGATGTCAGATTTTACGATGTAAAACACACGAATCAAAAATTCAACACAGCAAACGAATGGATCTCCGCGCTCGCCGAAAAATACGGATCAACTTATATTGATACGTCATCTGTGCTTTCCGACGAATCCGGAGAATTAAGAAAAGAATATAATACGGATCACCTTGACGGTTATCACCTCAACAGAGAGGGACTCAAGGTTATGCTTGATTATATTTGTGAAAATGTGGGAGATAAATAAAAATGAGAATATTGTCAATATTAACGGTATTATCGATTCTTTTGATATTCCCTTCCTGCTCCGAGAAAAGCCTTGAGCTTTCGATTGACGAAATAGCAAAAGAAATAGAAGCGGTCATTCCTCTTGAATCAGGATATTACGGTGCGTCAGAGCAGTATTTTACGTACTATTTCAAAGATAACGACGGAAACTCTCTAAAAGTTCACGATTGGGCTGTATATAGATCGAGCAGTCAGTCCTCCGAAAATGAATTCGGTATAATAACAGCCGAGAACGGCGAAGTATCTGCCGTTAAATCTGCTTGTGAAAAATATATTGAAACGCAAAGAGAATCTTATCTTGAATCAAAAGCGGCATATTCCCCCCAAGAATATGAAAAATACAGAGACGCTAAAATTCAAGTTTACGGAAATACGGTTATATATTTTATAATGACAAAAGAAGATTCTGAACTTGCGATCAACAAAATAGAAGACTTGAAGCATTGATAAATTTAATATATACACATAAAAAAGAGGTTCGCAAATAATGACGAGACCCCATAACGAAGGTTTCAAAAACAAGTGGTAAAGACGATCGATACAGTATATCGCAAATAATAATTTGAATGGAGATACTGTAATGAAAACATTGTATGAACAACTTGGTGGAACCTATCGTGAAGAAAACGGTCGTCTTATACCGAAAATGAAACTGCCCGAACAAACCAATTATCAAATTGGCAAGTACGGGCAGTTTTATCTTGATTATATTAAGAATCATCGTCGTGGTAGATATACCACTCTGCTGACCGAAGGCACATTGAACGCTCGGTTGCACGAGATCGACCTTGACGCAAATGAGATGCTTGATACCATCATACCCCGCCTTGCTGCCGAAAGAGGTATTGACGAGAATTTGAAAGCTCGCGATATGCTCCGTTGGG
>JAZRUP010000112.1:0-5663 GCA_045652645.1 Eubacteriales bacterium
GGCAACCTCGCTATCTATATTTCGGTGCTTGTTTTCGTTGAGCTTTTGACGATAGCGGTTGAATCTCAGATCATAATGAAAATGACGGGCGCGACCGTCAAAAAGGCGTACACGATCGGCGCCGTCATAAATTTGTGCTCGTTCCTTTTCGGAATAGCGCTGATGTTTGTTTAATAATGAAATAATCCCCTTAACGCAAGACGTTAAGGGGATTATTTCACGATTGACTCTTGATTTTTTTCCTGCGAAAGTGTATAATATTATATATTACATAAAGAAAAGGAAATCTTATGATGAAAGCACCAAAAAGCGTTTTTGTTTGCTCTGAATGTGAATACAAAAGTGCGAAATGGCTCGGTAAATGTCCTAACTGCGGAGCGTGGAATACTTTTTCGGAGGAAGAAATCATAATTAATCAGCCTGCAAAAAATCCACGCGCGACAAGTCGTGATCCCTCTCACGCTGTCCGCTTTTCTGAGCTTGAGGTTCCCGATTACATACGCTCCTCAACGGGCATGTCGGAGCTTGACCGCGTACTCGGAGGAGGAATTGTAGCCGGTTCCGTCGTGCTTCTCTCAGGCGAGCCCGGAATAGGTAAATCCACGCTTCTTATGCAAATATCCGACTCTCTCGGGGAAGGCAGACGTGTGCTTTACGTTTCCGGTGAGGAGTCGGGAGGCCAGCTTAAGCTCCGCGCGAAAAGACTCGGGATCGGCGGTGAAAATCTGCACATTCTGACAGAAACGAATATTGATATTATCCTGTCCGAGGCAGATAAGCTCAAGCCCGACATAATCATTGCCGACTCCATTCAAACTATGTATAACCCCGACTCATCGTCAACAGCGGGAAGCGTCACGCAGGTCAGAGAATGCGCGTTCTCGTTCATCGACAAAGCAAAAAGATACGGCATATCCGCAATTCTTGTCGGGCACGTTAACAAAGAGGGCGGTATCGCGGGTCCTAAGGTGCTTGAGCACATGGTTGACGCTGTTCTGTATTTTGAAGGCGAGCGCCAGCAATCATACAGAATAATCCGCGCCATCAAAAACCGTTACGGCTCAACTAATGAGATCGGTGTTTTCGAGATGACCGACAAGGGTCTTCTTGAAGTCCCCAACCCCTCAGAGATGCTGCTTGCGGGCAGACCGAAGAACGTTTCGGGCAACTGCGCTGTTTGTACGCTCGAGGGAACTCGCCCTATCATCGCCGAGATACAAGCGCTTGTTTCGCAGACCCCCTACCCCGCGCCGAGAAGAAACTCAAGCGGTCTTGAGTACAACAGAATGTGTCTCATTCTCGCCGTACTCGAAAAGAGGCTCGGACTTAGATTTTCGTCATGTGACGTATATACAAACGTCATAGGAGGACTTCACCTCGACGAGCCCGCCTCCGACCTTGGAACAGCTCTCGCGCTTATATCGAGCCTTACAGATAAAATAGTTCCCGACGAGCTTATAGCCGTAGGCGAGATCGGCCTTTCGGGAGAGTGCCGCGCGGTTTCAAATCTTGAGCAGAGAGTGAAAGAAGCGTCGCGGCTCGGATTTACCAAAGCTGTCGTTCCCTACCGCAATCTTGAGAGCCGAAATCTCGACGTCGATGGCATTGATCTTATCCCGATAAAAAACATTTACGAAGCCTTAAAAGTACTCAAAGCGGAAAACAAAGGCGAATAAAAACAACGCGGAGGTCTCAGTCTCCGCGTTGTTTTTATATTATAAGTGCCTTCGGCATCGCGTCGATAATATCCGAAGCCATAACGGAATATTCTGTCAGCTCCGAGGCGGCAATATCCCCCGCAAGACCGTGAATATAAACTCCGAGAGCAGCCGCCTCAAAGGGCCTCATTCCCTGTGCCAAAAGTGATGCTACAATGCCCGAGAGCACGTCCCCCGAGCCACCCGTAGCCATACCGCTGTTGCCGCTCGCGTTTATCATAGTTCTCTGCCCGTCCGACACAGCCGTATTGGAATCCTTCATAACGCATATAACACCGTAGTCCTCGGCGAAACGCTCGCTGACGGATGGAATATCGTCAAGCACCGCCGCGATTGGAAGTCCCGTAAGGCGTGACATCTCGCCCGCGTGAGGAGTAATCACCGTACCTTTCGGCAGCTTACGGAGAAGTTCCTTGTCGGCGGCAAGAATATTAAGTCCGTCGGCGTCAATTACGATGGGGCAATTCGCCGATTCAAGAGTATATATAAGAAGCTTTTTAGCCGTATCTGTCGTTCCGAGACCGACACCGAGCACAATAGCCGAGGCTCGGCAGACCGCGTTTTTTATATCCCTCTCGTCGGGCGCATCGTTATCATAAATGCTCAGCACAGCCTCGGGGAGCTGTGTCTGATATATAACTCTGTTTTCCCGCGGTGAAATTATGCGAACGAGTCCGCAGCCTGTTCTGTACGCCGCCTTCGCGGCAAAATAAGCCGCCCCACTCATCCCGACAGATCCGCCCACAACGGCGACCTGGCCGAATGTTCCCTTGTTTGACCGCGCGGGACGTTCCGGAAGCATAGAGAGCGCTATTTTATCATAAGAAAATCTTGTTGCCATAATATCTCCGAATACGTTTTTTATCATTATATCATATTTTTTTATTATTTTTTTGTTTTTTCAATTTTTTATCAAAAATTTAATCAATTTTATGTAAATATGTACTATAATGAAGCGATCGATACCAACGGCATCGGCTTCACGGTAAAGGTGCTCGGAGGCAATATAAAGGGCAAAAAACTCATATTTAAACTTACCGAAGGTAATTACGTTATAAAATAACGCAAAATAAATAATAAAAAAGCAAAAAACTCTTGACAAAATGAAGTTTCAAGGATATAATATTAAATGTTGCATTTTTGAAATAGGTGAACTATGCTCAATTTGCGGCAGGAGGTCGTAATGAAGCTTGATTTAAGACCAATGCTCCGAGGTGAAGTTTCTCACCTTGCGGTCAATTTCATTCTTGAAGATGTTGATTTCAACAAGGCTACGATACTTGGGGATATAAGCGTCTTCGGTGAGATCGTCGATACAGCGGGTTATATGCGAATGATCCTTTCCGTGTCGTTTGACTACGAGGGAGAGTGCGCGCGCTGTCTTTCTCCCGTACGAGATCGTTTTGAAACAGAATTTGAACGCACGGTCGTTAACGAAGGAACGTTAACCGATGAACAGCTTGAAGAGGACATTGACGAATACGCGGTAATATCCGGAGGTTTTCTCGATATTGATGCGGAGCTCGCTGAGGCGATAATATTTGATTTTCCTTCAAAACTGCTTTGCGATGATGATTGCCCCGGACTTTGCCAGAGATGCGGCAAGCCCTTAAAAGATGGAGAATGCTCTTGCGAAAAGAAAGAGATAGATCCCCGTTGGGCGGCCCTTAAAGGCTTTTTTGACGACAGCGAAGAAGAAAGTAAAAAATAAAAAATTATAGATATTAACAGGAGGTTTTTCACATGGCAGTACCGAAAAGAAAAGTTTCCGCAGCACGTCGCGACAGAAGACGCACAGCTAAGGAAAGACTTGATCTCCCCGGAATGGTCGCTTGTCCCAAGTGCGGAGAGATGATCCTCTCTCACCGTGTCTGCAAGAACTGCGGAACATACAATGGCAAAGAAGTCATCAAGGTTGACTCCGAGGATAAGAAATAAGTAAAAACGACTGAGTCGAATGACTCGGTCGTTTTTCCCTTTAAGCGGCGAAGCATATTAAAAGTTCTTGAAGATTCTTAAGAAACTTCTTTCAAGAAGTTTCTTAAGTGGGGGTTGGGGCAACGCCCCATCGCATCCCTTTGCGTCCACAAAAAGACAACCTAAATTTTGGGAGTGCAGCTCCTAAAATTTGGGTTGTCTTTTTCAGCAAAAAAGCAATCTAATTTCACTAATAACAATTCCATAGTTTATTCGCTGAAAAAACACGCCAAAAATTAGTAACACCGCTACCAATTTTTCGCTTCTTTTTTCTTTAACGCGAATTGGGAGTTTCGACCTCTGCGGAGGTCGACCAAGGCTCCGCCTTTGGAAACCGCAAACTTTTGAAAAAGTTTGATCAAAACTTTTCAAAAGGCTTCGCCCTTAATCGAACACCGTCTCGATCACCTTTTTCGCGCCCTCGGGCGAATAACGCCAATAGGATATATGTGAAGTTTTCTTATCTATATAATATATTGGCACTCTCAGTGACGGTTCCCCACCGAACGCATCCACCAAAACAAGCTTGACTTTCATTCGGTCGGGAATTATGTTCTTTATGTAAACAGCAACGCTCTGCCCCGGTGTCAACACACGCATATCATCATCTCGAAGCTCCGCAAGACCCGCAAGATTCGGAGCAAGCTCAACAAACACCCCATAGGTCTCAATGCTCCTGACGACTCCTGCCACAGTCTGACCTACCGCAAAGGAGGCGGCATTTTCCTCCCAAGTTCCGAGAAGCTCACGCATCGAAACGAGAACGCGTCGATTTCCCTCGTCCGTTGACTTGACCACACACCGTATCGGCATACCCGCCGCAAGTCTGTCACGTGGATGAGAGATCCTCGAAACGGAAAGACTGTCAACCGTCATAAGCGACGGAATACCGCAGCCTATATCGACAAACGCCCCAAACGGCTCAAGATGAGTGACACGCGCATCTATAATATCTCCCGGTATCAAATCCGACATATAATTTCTGTAACATTCCATCTGCGCGTCGCGCCTTGAAAGCCTGTAATATTCCCCTTTTGCGTCGCATCCCCTGCCGAGAACCTTAAAACATACAGGCTTCCCTACACGTGTTATTACCGCAATATCCTTTACGGGCGCCCCTGTCGGGTCGTACGCCGCCTCGCCGCGCTCAATTATTCCGCGCTCACCGAAAAGATCGACGTGAAGGCGCATAGAACTGTCACAAAGCACAGCCATCGCTTCAAGGATACGCCCGTTTATCGCGGCTCGGTCAAGCCCCTCTCTTGAATTTATGTATTCGCGGTTCTCAGGTGTTCCAAAGAGACCGCCCTCGGGTCTGTACTGATTTTGCATAGACAAAGTTTCCCCTTCCTTGTTTTTATATCTGAATTATATTATGCGGTAACGAAGCGAAGTATTACTGATTTTTTGTTCCCGACGAAAAAGAATGAATGAGAAAAAAGGGCAAAAAAACGAGAAAACGAGAGATATCAAAGAGATAAATTAAAAATTTCGGATTTTTTTCAAAAAACCTATTGACAATATAAAAAGGGTATGGTATAATGTGCAGGCTTGAAAAAATACAGTATTATTATTTGGAGGAAAATCATGTCCACTTACATGGCAAAAGTCAATGAAGTCGAGCGCAAATGGTACGTTCTCGACGCTGCCGGCAAGCCCATGGGTAAGACAGCTGTTGCTGCTGCAAACATTCTGCGCGGCAAGCATCGCCCTGAGTACACACCCGCCGTTGATTGCGGCGAGTTTGTAATCATCATCAATGCCGACAAAGCAATTCTCACAGGAAACAAGCTCAACGACAAGTACTACTATCATCACTCCGGCTACATCGGCGGTATGAAGAAGGTTCAGTACAAGACACTTATGGCAGAGAAGCCCGAATTCGCAATGGAACTTGCGGTTAAGGGTATGCTCCCCAAGAACACCATCGGCAGAAAGTCGCTGACCCGTCTTAAGGTCTATGCCGGC
>JAZRUP010000113.1:0-4030 GCA_045652645.1 Eubacteriales bacterium
GTATGGGACAGTCACCCGTATCCGCAGGCGTATCACTTCGTACATTTAACCGTAACTTCCTCGGCCGTTCGGGCACAAAGGATGCTGAGGTCTACCTCGTAAGCCCCGAAACTGCCGCGTATTCAGCTATATGCGGTTATCTCGCAGACCCACGTGAGATCGGAGACCAGCCTGTTTTCACGCTTCCAGCAAAATTCCTTATCAACGACAATATGATAGCCGCTCCCGCCACCGAGGAGGAGGGAAAGAAGCTCTCCACCGTCAAGGGACCCAATATCAAGGAATGTCCCGCAGGCACGCCCCTTGCAGAGACAGTTGAATGCGAGTGCGTACTTAAAGTCGGAGACAATATCACGACAGACCACATTATGCCCGCAGGCGCGAAGATACTTCCCTACCGTTCAAACATTCCTCATCTCTCGAATTTCTGCTTCGCAGTTTGCGACGAAAAATTCGCCGAGAGGGCTAGAGAAAAGGGTCAGGGTATAATCATCGGCGGTGAAAACTACGGCCAGGGCAGCTCCCGTGAGCACGCCGCTCTCGTTCCGCTTTACCTTGGAATCAAGGCGGTCATCACAAAGTCCTTCGCGCGTATTCACGCGGATAACCTCGTAAACGCGGGAATCCTTCCCCTCGTTTTCGCAGATCCCGCGGATTACGACAAGATAGCAGAGGGTGACACGCTTAAGCTCGAGGGCGTACGCGACGCGGTAGCTAATAAAACCGAGATCTACCTCACGGCAGGCAACGAAAAGATCAAGCTTGACACAAAGCTTTCCGACCGTCAGAGAGCGATAATCCTCGCGGGCGGTATGCTTAATTACACAAAAATAAACGGATAAATGGGAGACAAGTTTGAAAATAAATTTTCAAACTCGGTGTTTTGTGGCTTTCGCCCCCTCGACGGGTGCGATTTTGCTTCGCAAAACCAGCCCCAATTCCACAAAGAAAGGAAGCTTTCGCTTGCGCGAAAGACATATTATTAAAAATGGCAAAAATTCAAATGAAAACACCCCTCGTCGAAATGGACGGGGACGAAATGACAAGGATCATCTGGCAGATGATCAAGGATAAGCTTATTTGCCCCTTCGTTGACCTTAAAACGGAATATTACGACCTCGGTCTTCCCTACCGCGAGAAAACTCACGATCAGGTGACGATCGACTCCGCAAACGCCGCAAAGCGTCTCGGAGTTGCCGTAAAATGCGCCACAATTACGCCGAACGCCGCGAGAGTTAAAGAATACGACCTCACGGAAATGTATAAATCCCCTAACGGAACGATAAGAGCGATTATGGACGGAACGGTATTCCGTACCCCCATTATTGCCGACGGTATCGAGCCTTATATCAAAAATTGGAAGAAGCCCATCGCTATCGCGCGTCACGCATACGGTGATATCTACAAGGCAGTCGATGCAAAGGTAGAGGCGGGATCCACAGCTGAGCTTGTAGTAACCGCTCCCGACGGAAAAGAAACGAGGATCAAGATCCACGATTACAAGGGAAGCGGAGTCGTTATGGGAATGCATAACGTCGATAACAGCATCGAGGGCTTTGCGCGCTCCTGCTTCAATTTCGCGCTCGCTCAGAAAATGGACCTGTGGTTCTCCTCAAAGGACACGATCAGCAAGGTATACGACGGTCAGTTCAAGGAGATCTTCCAGACAATTTACGATAACGAGTACAAAGAAAAATTTGAGGCTGCGGGAATTGAGTATTTCTATACGCTTATCGACGACGCGGTCGCAAGAGTCGTTCGCTCCGAGGGCGGATTCATCTGGGCTTGCAAGAACTATGACGGCGACGTAATGAGCGATATGCTCGCAACCGCTTTCGGCTCTCTCGCTATGATGACGAGCGTTCTCGTTTCGCCTGACGGAAAATACGAGTACGAGGCAGCTCACGGAACGGTTCAGCGTCATTATTATAAGCACCTCAAGGGTGAGAGCACGTCAACGAACTCCGTCGCGACGATATTCGCGTGGACGGGCGCGCTCCGCAAGAGAGGCGAGCTTGACGAAACTCCCGACCTCTGCGATTTTGCGGACAGACTTGAGGCAGCGTGCCTTAAGACGATCTCCGACGGTATTATGACGGGAGACCTCTGCGCGATCTCAACACTAAAAAACAAGAGGGCCGTTTCCACGGAAGCGTTCATCGACGCTATCGCGGAAAGAATATAATATTAAAATTATTAAAAGCACAGAATTCGCAAACGAATTCTGTGCTTTGTTTTTATTAATAATAAAACGCGTGATTGCCTATTTTGCCGTAATAAGGACGGTTTCGGCTCGCCCAGCTGTTAGGCGCTATTCTTGGATTGACGAAATAAAGAATACCGGAGCTGACCGTGTAGCCTTCAAGGCATACTTTGGCAGCTATAATACTGTCCTCATTCGGAGTTCCGTATATTGTGCCGTTTGATGTTGGTGTGAACTGAACGCCGAATTTTCTGTCAAAGATAACACCGTAAATGGTATTAGGAAATTCCTTTGAGCGAACGCGGTTAAGTATTACGTTTCCAACGGCTATCTTGCCGAGCATAGGCTCGCCTTTGGCCTCAGCATTGATTATTCGCGAGAGCCAATATACCTCGTCGCTCTTATAATACGAATTTCCCGATGTAATGCCACCGCTTCCTCTCGTCACATAAAATCCGCCCAGAGAGTCGCTCCATTTAATACCCGCGCCAAACGCTTTATATATCTGAAGGAGAGGCGCATACATAGTGCCGTTCAACATAAATATCGGTTGTGGATAATAGAGATATCTACCGTTAGCCACGATATAATTTTTACCGTCCGTGGCGGTCATTGTAAGAGAATTGGATCTGACAGAGAGCGTTCTTGCTCCGCTGTCGTATGTAACGGACGCGGACGAGTCCATATCCGTTGCAAAACGCCTGATACCGACGTACGTTGTATTGTTTCTGACCTGAACATCGCCCGAAAACGGCGCCCCGTCTATTCTGACCTTGATATATGACGCGGCAGACGCGCTTATCGGGATTACCGACAACAGCATCACCGCTACAAAAACTACTGCTATAAACTTCTTCAATAATCTGTCCTTTCTTGCCTGCATGCCGGCTACGTTAATTTGTAAAATCGCGACATTTCACGGCTTTATTGTATCATATGGAAGCAAGAAAATCAAGGAACAATATTTCCCATGGTTATATATGTAAAAAACGGAGCTCTGCCCCCTCGCTTAAGAAGCTTTTGAGAAAGGTATATTTTTAGATTTTTTATCTCTCTTTACGGCACGGGCATACCGCCACGATCGTAGCATAATCATAGAATCCTGTCAAATACAATAAGCAAACGACAGCTCAATACCTTTCGGTAAAAAGCTGTCGCTTTTTATACTGTATTAATCAGTGTCTCACTTTTTATTCATCACTTGTAGTCACTTCGTCATTGATGACTTTTTCATAAAAATCCTGTTTTGTGATAAGAATACGTCTCGGCTTGTTTCCGTCGGATTCGCTTACATATCCAAGCTCCTCCATACGGTCGATCAGCTTCGCCGCACGTCCGTATCCGATCTCAAGCTTACGCTGAAGAAGCGACGTCGATATCTTACCCTCGTTAACGGCGATCTCCACCGCTTGACGGAATTTAGCGTCACCGCTATCGTCCGACATATCCGCAGCGTCAAGAGCCGCGCCTCCCGTCTTTTTCTCTCCGACGTTAGCGGCAGCAGCCTCCATACTATCCATAAACGCGGTATTATACTCAACAGGCGCGTTATTCGATTTTATGAAGTCAACGACACGAGCCACCTCGTCATCCTCAAGGAATGCGCCCTGAACACGCATAGGCTTCGCAAGTCCTACGGGAGAGAAGAGCATATCTCCCTGCCCTATAAGCTTTTCCGCGCCTGAAATGTCTATTATCGTTCTGGAGTCAACCTGAGACTTAACCGTACATGCTATACGCGACGGTACATTTGCCTTGATAAGACCCGTGATAACGTCAACTGACGGACGCTGTGTACCGATTATCAAATGTATACCGACAGCTCGC
>JAZRUP010000114.1:0-7098 GCA_045652645.1 Eubacteriales bacterium
TAACCGCATACTGAACATACCCATTTTGCCATAATTAAATTTCTCCTTTTATGTATATAATTTTTTATTTTATAACGTCGGTTATATCATCGGCCTTGACGCTGTCGTCATTAAGCATTCTGACCGTGATACGCCCGAAGCTGTTAACAAGTTTTTGATTGATCTCCTCAAACGCCAAATGCATCTTGCAGCAGACCTTGCTCGGATTTCTCGTGCAATCGTAATCACATTCAAGGCATCTTGATATTTTAAGAGGCCCTTCTATCGCTTCAATGATGTCGATTATCCGAAGCTCATCTCCGTTAACGCAAAGTATATATCCTCCAAACGCGCCCTTGAATGATCTTACTATTTCCGCATCGGTCAATTTCCCGAGTATCTTAAGCGCAAACCTCTGCGTTATACACGCTCTTTTCGCGATCTCGGCGGCTCCGAGCTTTTCGCCGGCTGCGTCAAGCACCGCACAGATCCTTATGGCGTAGTCTGCTTCTTGTGTTATTCGCATTGACTCACCCCTGACCTGTTTAATGTATACCTGTTTGGTACACATTGATTTTACCATAAACAAATCGTTTTGTCAATAGGTTTTAGAAAAAATTTTTTATTATTTTTTTTAAATTCCGAATACTCAAATATGTCAATCTATCACAGCAAGAGGAAGCACCCAAAAGTAACGCAAAAGCACTTATGGCAAACGATTTTTTCGTTACCATAAGTGCTTTTTTAGTTTGCGTTTTTAACGCTTGCTTTTTATTTTATTTGATAACTCTTACTCTGTTAACGCCCTTGATCGCTTTAAGCGCCGTGATCACTGTCTCGGGAATATCGGCATTTACGTCAACTATGGCGTACGCATTGTCGCCGCGAGTCTGGTCGGTAAGATTTTCGATATTGATTCCCTGTCCCGAGAAAGTACCGGAGATCTTCGAGATCATATCGGGAACGTTGTCGTGGCAGAGGCAAACTCTCGAGCCGCCCGTAAACGGAACGGATACGTTCGGGAAGTTTACGCTGTTCTTGATATTTCCGAGACGGATGTACTCGTCAAGCTCAAGAGCCGCCATAACGGCGCAGTTGTCCTCGGACTCCTCTGTGGACGCGCCAAGGTGAGGAATGGCAACAACGCCGTCAACTCCTATGACCTCGGGGGTCGGGAAATCGGTTACGTACGCGGAGATCTTTCCGTCAGCTAACGCCGCCTTAAGGTCGTCGGCGTTAACAAGGTCGGCACGGGCGAGGTTTACTATCTTAACTCCGTCCTTCATCATAGCGATGGAGTCCTTATTTATGATATTCTTTGTCGAGGGGGTTGAGGGAATGTGAAGCGTGATATAATCCGCGTTTGCGAAGATCTCGTCATAGGACGCTGCCTTGTTGACGTGATTGTCAATATTCCAAGCCGCGTTTACAGAGAGATACGGGTCGCATCCGAGAACCTTCATTCCAAGTCCAATAGCCGCGTTAGCGACCATACCACCGATAGCGCCGAGACCGACAACTCCAAGGGTCTTACCCTGGATCTCGGTTCCGCCGAAAGCGGATTTGCCCTTCTCAACGGCCTTAGCCGCGTCAGGGTTACCCTCAAGTGTTTTTGCCCACTCGATTCCCGCGGTCACCTTACGAGCCGCAAGGAGAAGCGCACAGATAGTGAGCTCTTTAACACCGTTTGCGTTGGCTCCGGGAGTATTGAAAACAACGATTCCCTCTTTAGCGCATCTGTCAACGGGAATATTGTTAACACCGGCGCCCGCGCGAGCGATACAAAGAAGCTCTTTATTAAATTCCATTTCGTGCATAACGGCGGAGCGCACCATTATCGCATCGGGGTTTTCTACGTCCTCACCGATATTATAAAGCTTTGCGTCAAGATTATCGGTTCCGATCTTTGCTATTTTATTAAGAAGCTTTACGTTATACATTTTTATACCTCAAATCAGTTTTTGGGATTCTTTTCCGCGAAATCCATCATAAACGCGACGAGAGCCTCAACGCCCTCATAAGGCATAGCGTTGTAGATAGATGCTCTCATACCGCCGACAGAGCGGTGACCCTTAAGGTTCTTAAGACCAGCCTTCGCCGCCTCGGACGCGAACTTCTTGTCAAGATCGGCGTCACCTGTTACGAAGGTTACGTTCATCATTGAACGGCTCTCCTTCTTTACAGGAGCGATATAGTAATCCTGGCTGTCAAGATAATCATAAAGAAGCTTTGCCTTCTTTTCGTTCATCTCTTTCATCTTCTCGAGTCCACCGATGGAAAGTATCCACTCGTAAACAAGACCCGCCATATAGATGCACCAGCAAGGAGGTGTGTTATACATAGAATCGTTGTCAGCCATCGTCTTCCAATCAAGCATTGTGGGGCACTCGGGACGAGCGTTTCCGAGAAGATCCTCACGAACGATAACGAGTGTCAGACCAGCGGGAGCCATGTTCTTCTGCGCGCCGGCATAAATAACGCCGAACTTAGAAACGTCAACAGGCTCGGAAATGATACAGGACGACATATCGGCAACAAGAGGAATATCACCGGTGTCGGGAATTTCGGGGAACTTCGTTCCGTAGATAGTATTATTGTAGCAAATATGAACGTAGGACGCGTCAGGTCTGAAGCTATCCTTTGTGGTTGCGGGAACGTATGTAAAATTATCCGCCTTGCTCGATGCGGCCTCCTTTACGTCACCGTACTTCTGAGCTTCCTTATAGGACTTGCCCGAGAACTGTCCCGAAACGATATAATCAGCCTTTCCGCCAACGGGAAGGAGATTTAAGGGAATAGCCGCGAACTGTGTGGACGCGCCGCCCTGAAGGAAAAGCACCTTGTAGTTGTCGGGAATATTCATAAGCTTGCGCAGATCCGCCTCAGCCTTCTGAATTATGGCTTCATAATCGGGAGAGCGGTGGCTCATCTCCATTACTGACATTCCGGACTCACCATAGCAGACAAGGTCGGCTGCGGCTTTTTCGAGAACTTGCATCGGCAGCATGGACGGGCCTGCTGAAAAGTTATAAACTCTGTTCATAATTGAACCTCCAAAAAAATGATTATAATTGCCATAAAAAATAACAATTATTTGAATTATAAACCTTTTTATGTATTTCGTCAAGTATTTTTTTATAAATATTCCCTTTTTCATTAAATATTTCACGGTATGAAACATTTTTTGAAGCATTTTACCGAATTAATATGCTAAATTTAAAAATGTATTTTAAAGCGACTCTTTATTTTTTGAAATTTTTTCAAAAAAATTCAAAAAATCTCTTGACAAATGCTTCCTTTGGGTGTATAATACCGACAGTTAGCCAAGGCTAACTAAAAAATACCATTTAAGTTAGCGTATGCTAACGGGTATCAAGGAGAAACAAATGAAAACACTCAGAGATGCGAAGATCGGCTCGACCGTCAAGGTCGTAAAGGTCAACGGTGAGGGCGCTATCAGGCGCAGGATCATGGATATGGGACTTACCAAGGGAGTTGAAGTATACGTCAGAAAATTCGCTCCGCTCGGTGACCCTATCGAAATATCTCTTCGCGGCTACGAGCTTTCGCTCAGAAAAGCCGACGCGGAAATGATAGAGATCGAGTGATCTCTTTCTTCGGGGGCATGCGCCCCTCTGTATTTTTAAAATCGAGTTAGCGTGCTCTAACCGTAAATGAAAGTGAGGAAACACTATAATGGGTATTAAAATAGCTCTTGCCGGAAACCCGAACAGCGGTAAGACGACCCTTTTTAACGCCCTGACGGGCTCTAATCAGTACGTCGGAAACTGGCCCGGCGTTACCGTTGAGAAAAAGGAAGGCAAGATAAAAAAAAACGGCGACGTCATCATCACCGACCTTCCGGGTATCTATTCCCTCTCTCCCTACACTCTTGAAGAGGTCGTGGCGAGAAATTATCTGCTCGACGAGCGTCCCGACGCGATACTCAATATCGTTGACGGAACGAATCTTGAGAGAAACCTCTATCTCACGACACAGCTTATGGAGCTCGGCATTCCCGTTGTCATCGCCATCAATATGATGGACGTCGTCAGAAAAGCGGGCGACAAGATAGACATCGAAAAGCTCGGTCGTGAGATCGGATGCAAGGTAGTTGAGATCTCGGCTCTCAAGGGCGACGGTATCAACGAAGCGGCAGACGCGGCTATTGAGGCGGCTACAAACGAAAAATTCACGCCTCAGTACATATTCTCGGGTTCGGTCGAGCACGCTATCGCACATATCGAAGAGGCTACGGTTCACAGTATGCCCCTTGACAGACAGAGATGGTACGCCGTCAAGATCTTTGAACGTGACGAGCGAGTTATAAAACAGCTTAAGCTAAGCGAGGACGTTCTCAAGCATATTGAAAACGATATAGTTACCGTTGAAAAGAAAAAGGACGACGACGCGGAGTCCATCATAATCAACGAGCGTTATCTTCATATTGAGTCGATCATAAAGAAATGTTATGACAAAAAAAGCACGAGCAATATGAAGATCTCCGACAAGATCGACAGGATTGTGACCAACCGTTGGCTCGCTCTCCCCATATTCGCTCTCGCTATGTGGCTCGTTTATTTTCTCTCGATCGGCTCTGTCGGTGATTTCACGGTAGTATTTATGAACGACGGTCTGTTCGGCTCGTTCGCCGAAGCCGCCGCGGCAGGAGACCTCCCCTCGTGGATGGGTGGCTGGATAAGCGTTCCCGAGCTACTTGACAAGGCTCTGCTTGACAGCGCGGGCGCACCGAGAGTTTTCCCTTGGCTCTACTCCCTCATTCAGGACGGTATCGTCGGCGGTGTCGGAGCGGTTCTCGGCTTCGTTCCTCAGATGTTCGTTCTCTTCCTTCTCCTCTCTCTTCTTGAGGACTGCGGTTATATGTCGCGCGTCGCGTTCATTATGGACCGTCTTTTCAGAAAATTCGGACTTTCGGGTAAATCCTTTATTCCTATGCTCGTCGGAACGGGCTGCGGAGTCCCCGGTGTTATGGCAAGCCGTACCATCGAGCAGGACCGCGACCGTAAGATGACCGTTATGACCACGTGCTTTATGCCCTGCGGAGCTAAAATGCCCATCGTAGGACTTATTGCGGGCGCTCTTTTCGGGGGAAGCTCGCTCGTTGCGACCTCTGCTTACTTTATAGGCGTAGGAGCTGTCGTAATTTCGGGACTTATGCTCAAGAAAACCAAGCCCTTCGCGGGCGACCCCGCTCCTTTCGTTATGGAGCTTCCCGCCTATCACGCACCTGTTGCCGGAAACGTGGCGAGAACCGTCTGGGAGCGCGGCTGGTCGTTCATAAAGCGCGCGGGCTCCGTTATCCTTGCCGCAAGTATTATAATCTGGACGCTCAACAATCTTACGTTTGAAGGCGGATTCCACTATATCACGGAAGCTAACGGCGGAAAGCCCATTCTCGAGGTTCTTGGAGGCGCGCTTGCGTGGATATTCAAGCCTCTCGGCTTCGGTTATTGGGAAGCATCCGTCGCAACAATACTCGGACTTGTCGCAAAGGAAGAGGTCGTCGGCGTATTCGGCGCGCTCGGTTTCGGCTCTGCCGAGAACGCTATTATTAACGTTTTTGGCGGCAGCGCGCTTGCGGGCTTCTCGTTTATGATATTCAATCTTCTCTGCGCTCCCTGCTTCGCGGCTATGGGCGCTATCAAGAGAGAGATGAACAACGGCAAATGGACGGCATTCGCCATCAGCTATATGTGCGTTTTCGCTTACGCTATATCGCTTATGACCTATCAGTTCGGCGCGTGGGCTATCGGTAAGGGCAATATTGTCGGAACCGTCATCGCGGCTCTCATACTCATCTTTATGATATATATGCTCGTCCGCCCGAACAGAAATAATGACAACACGATGACCGTCAAGGTCAAGACCAAGAAATAAATCAAAAGGAGAAAGCTTATGTGGCTATCGTACGTTATAATCGCCGTTATCGCAGTGATCTTTATCGCGATAGTGGCAAAAAGCATTATCAATAAAAAGAAAGGCAAGCATTCCTGCTCCTGCGGATGCTCTTGTGGCTCCTGCTCAATGAACGGAATGTGCCATTCTTCAAAGGAAAAAGAATAAAACCACAGGGCTGAGTCACTTGACTCAGCCCTGTTTATATGCGTTCAGAGTTATAAAGCTTTCGCAATCCGTAAGGGTATGGAGCGGAGCTACAACATAAATAATTCTTCAAAAAAGGAGCAGTATCTACGATACAGCCCCTTTTTTTATATAGTTTATCTCTGTACTCTACCCGATGCGTTGCCGCCTGCGAGAGTTTCAACTTCAGCAACCGAAACGAGGTTGAAATCGAACGGAATGCTGTGCTTGAGGCAGGATGCCGCAACAGCGAAGTTGATAGCCTTCTGATTATCGAATCCTGAAAGAATAGAGTAGATAAGTCCGCCGCCGAAGCTGTCGCCGCCGCCGACACGGTCTACGATATGTACCTTATACTTCGGAGAGAAGCATACGTCGCCCTCGCTGTAAAGCATAGCTCCCCACTCGTTGTCGGACGCGGAGATGCTTCCTCTGAGCGTGATAGCGACCTTCTTGAAGCCGAATTTCTCCGTGAGCTGACGGGCTACGCTGATATATCCGTCGTGATTGAGCTTACCGCCTGTGAGGTCAGTACCCTCAGCCGCGATACCGAAAACGTCCTTTGCGTCCTCCTCATTTGCGATACAAACGTCAACGTAAGGCATAAGCTTCGACATCGTCTCCTCGGCTTCCTTATTTGTCCAGAGCTTCTTTCGATAGTTGAGGTCACAGCTGACCATAAGTCCGTTAGCCTTTGCCGCTTTGCAAGCCTCAAGGCAGATAGCGGGCATTTCACCGCCGAGAGCGGGGGTGATACCCGTGAAGTGGAACCAATCAGCGCCGTCAAATATCTTTGCCCAATCGAAATCAGCCGCAGTCGCCTTTGCGATGGACGAGCCGGCGCGGTCGTAAATGACCTTGGACGCTCTCTGAGACGCGCCCGTTTCAATATAGTAGATGCCGAGGCGGTCTCCGCCGCGAGCAACATATTTTGTGTCAACGCCAAACTTGCGAAGCTCGTTTACAGCAGCTTGGCCAAGTCGGAGGCCAAGCGGTCTTAGGAAGACAAATTAAATC
>JAZRUP010000115.1:0-6705 GCA_045652645.1 Eubacteriales bacterium
ATCCATAAGCTCTGTTGATTTTCCGGTCCTGACTCCTTCTATAAACTGCTTTACCTGAAGTTTTGAGAAAATATTTAGGGGAGCTTCTATTTTTCCGTACACCTTATGCCACACAAAAACGTCAGCGACGGTTCCGCCAAGGTCGACGATTGTATTTAGCTCATCCTCGGTTTCAAGCTTTGTATGCTTAAGCTTGAAAACGCGCTCCGCAAGAGGAGATCTTTGAATAATGTAACCGTTGTGAGTTGCGAGAATTTCATATCCCGAGCTTTTAAGCAACGCGATATCTTGAACTATTATTTGCCTTGAAACCTCGAATTTTTCTCCCAAAACAGCTCCCGGTATCGGCTCTTTTTCAGACAGAAGGAGAGAGACTATAGCTTTTCTTCTTTCTTTTGCTTTCATAAGCTCAACCTCGCTCAGACCGCATGCAGATTTTTAAGTGAAAGGTCGAGGATCGGGGAAGAATGAGTCAGCGCGCCGCTTGATATATAATCAACTCCGATGTCGACGAGTCTTGCGATATTTTCCTTGGTTACGTTTCCGCTGCACTCGGTTTCTGCCCTTCCCTTGGCAAGGCGAACAGCTTCCTTCATATCCTCAACGCTCATATTATCGAGCATTATGATATCGGCGCCTGCCGCGAGCGCTTCCTTCAGCATATCAAGGTCTTCAACCTCTATTTCAATTTTTCTGACGAAAGGAGCGTATTCCTTAGCCATTTTGACGGCTTCCTTGACACCTCCCGCCGCGCCTATATGGTTATCCTTGAGCAGAATACCGTCACTAAGATTATATCTGTGGTTGTTTCCGCCGCCTACCTTGACCGCGTATTTTTCAAAAATACGCATATTTGGAGTGGTCTTACGGGTGTCGAGCAGCTTTGTATTAGTTCCTTCGAGCAGATCCGCTATGCTTCTCGTATACGTTGCGATACCGCTCATCCTCTGAAGATAGTTGAGCGCGGTACGTTCACCCGAAAGCAGAACCCTTATGTCACCCCTGACAAGACCTATTTTTTCTCCGTTTTTGACTCTGTCACCGTCCTTAACGTAAAAAGTCACCTCGGTTTTTTCATCAAGAAGCTCGAAAACTCTTTTAAAAACGTCAAGTCCCGCGACAACGCCGTCCTGCTTGCAGATAAGGTCGACCTCACCAAGCTGATACTCTCTCATAACGGAATTTGTAGTGATATCCTCGCTTGATATATCTTCTCTGAGAGCGAGAAGGATAAGCTCGTCAGCGTTCATTTTCATAGTGATATTATTCATGGCTCTGTTTCTCCTTTTCTATTGCCGAAAGTACGGCTTTTTTATATTCTTCTTTGTAGTTTACATATTTGCTTTCGTCTATGATGGGTTTTTTGATAGATTTTGATTCTGAGTAGGTGTCCGTCATTTCCTTGGCGGCGCGCTTCGCGAAAACGAGGCTTTCGAGCAGGGAATTGCTTGCGAGGCGATTTCTTCCGTGAACGCCGTTGCAAGCTGTCTCGCCGACCGCGTAAAGCCTGTCCATTGACGTTTTACTGCTGTGATCGACGTCGATGCCTCCCATAAAATAGTGCTGTGACGGGACTACGGGTATCGGCTCTTTTGTGACGTCATATCCCTCCTCAAGACAATGTTGATATATATGAGGAAAATGTGTTTTTATCTCGTCATCGGGAATTGGCTTGAGTGAGAGCCAAACATGCTCCGAGCCTTCCTTTTTCATTTCTTCGAAGATCGCGTTGGCGACGACGTCGCGAGGCAAGAGCTCGTTTACAAAGCGTTCTCCTTTAGAATTGAGAAGTATCGCGCCCTCTCCTCTAACGGATTCGGAAATAAGGAATTCGCGTCCGAGTTTTTTAGTGTAAAGCGTTGTTGGATGTATCTGTATGTAGTCGATATGCTGAAGTTTGATACCGTATTTCAGGGAGAGGGCGAGAGCATCCCCCGTCAAATGTCTGAAATTAGTTGAGTGCTTGAAAAGTCCTCCGATACCGCCGGTTGCGAGCACCGTATAATCCGCTGAAATGCTTGAATATTTGCCGTCCGCGCTGTGACCTATTATGCCGTGGCATTCATTGCCGTCGCATATAAGATCGACCATTGTGTAATTTTCGATCAAAGAGATATTTTCGCATTTTTTTGCGGCTTCGAGAAGATGTGAGGTTATCTCCTTGCCCGTTTCGTCCTCATGGAAGAGGATACGCGGACGTGAGTGCGCACCCTCACGGGTGTAAACAAATTCATCACCGATTTTTTCAAAACGAACGCCGAAGGATACGAGATCGCCTATAACATCTCTTGACGAGCGGATCATAATATCAACGGACTCTTTGTCGTTCTCATAGTGGCCCGCGCGCATAGTATCCTCGAAAAAGGAATCGTAGTCGTTTTCGTCGTGAAGCACGCAGATCCCGCCCTGAGCCAGAAACGAATCGCTGTTTGGGGCGGCATCCTTCGTTACTACTGTTATTTTTTTGTCCTTCGGTAAATTCAAGGCGCAATAAAGTCCCGCGACTCCGCAGCCTACTATTAAAATATCTGTTTTCATAATTATTTTGCCAACTCCAACATTTTGTCGAGAGGAAGGAGCGCTTTGCTTCGCGTTTCCTCACATACTTCGACCTCGTTTTCTTCGGTTTCGAGAACGTGCGCTATCTTATCGAGAGTGATAAGCTTCATATCAGGACAGCAGGGCTTTGTTTTTGGGAATATAAATTCCTTTTTCGGGCTATCCTCGTTAAGCTTGAATTCGACCCCATATTCGGTGCAGATGATAAATTCTTCGGCAACGCTGTTTTTCGCGAAATTGATTATATCCGCGGTGCTTCCTATAAAATCGGAGAGATCAAGAATATTTTTTTCACATTCAGGATGAGATAAAACAAGCGCGTTAGGATGTTCTTTTTTCGCGTTGAGCAGTTCTTTTTCTGAGACCCTTGTGTGGATCGGGCAAAAACCGTCGTTCAATATGATATTCTTTTCCGGAACCTGCTCCGCCACAAATGCGCCGAGATTTTTGTCGGGAATAAAGAAAATGTTTTTATTTGGAAGATTTTTGACTATCTTTACGGCGTTTGACGAGGTTACGCAAACATCACTTTTGCATTTAAGCTCGGCAGTTGAGTTTATATAGCATACGACGGCGATATCCTCGTATTTTTCTTTTATCGCCTCAATTTTTCCGTCGGCTACCATATGAGCCATGGGGCAGTCAGCGAGAATATCGGGCATAAGCACTTTTTTTGAAGGGTTAAGTATTTTCGCGCTTTCGCCCATAAACGATACTCCGCAGAATACTATAATATCGGCGTCGCTGCTTTTTGCGATCTTCGCAAGATAAAATGAATCACCGATGTGATCCGCGATCGCCTGGACCTCGGATGATACATAATAATGAGCGAGAATGACCGCGTTTTTATCCTTCTTTAATTTTTTTATACGTTCGATAATATTATCCGTTTTGCTATTCATAAAGACCTTCTTGACTTATATTTTCAATTTGTGTCATATTATAGCAGTTTTTCTTACATCTGTCAAGTCATCTGTAAACTTTCTCCGAAAGAAACAAGTAATATCAACAGATATTCCGTGTTTTTGTGCGATTTTATTTTGTTAGGGTTTACACATTATCATCGGGGATCCAGGGGGCGGATCCGTATTTTTTAGGCGGCATCGTAAAATGCGGGATTGATTTTTGCCGCCGCGTGTGTTAAAATATAATTAATACGTGAAAAAACGGAGCTTTTATGATAAGAAAAATAAATCTTAACGGCACTGCGGTCGAATACGATCTTGAATATAAAAAAGTAAAAAACGTAAATCTTAGGGTAAAGTCCGACGGAACGGTCCACGTTTCGGCAAGCAGGCGGGTCAGTATCGGATTTATCGAAGATCTTATGCGCTCAAAGGCGGATTTTATATTAAACGCGCTTGAAAAATTCGAAAACAGACCCGAAACCGCGCCGACAAGATATTTTGAGGAGAGTGAGCTTCGGGATTTTATAAACGCGTATTGCCGAGAGATATTTCCGTATTACTCGGCGAGGGGAATCACATATCCCGAGATAAAATTCAGGAAAATGGTGTCAAGATGGGGAAGCTGTCAGCCGAAGAAGGGAATAGTTACCTTCAGTAAATACCTCGCGTACGCGCCGCCCAAGTGCGTAAAATACGTGGTGCTTCACGAATTTACGCATTTCCTTGAGGCTGATCACGGCAAGGGCTTTTACGTGGAGCTGTCGCGCGTCTGCCCGAATCATAAGGCGCTTCGGGAGAGAATGAAGACAATAAATATAAGGAGCATTGAAAATGGATAAGACTTGGCAAGAGATGTACGACGCCGCGCTTAAAGTTCAGAACGGCAGACAGATCTCAAAATACGTTGAAGCGGGCGGAGTCGCCGCGGCGATACTGTCTTCTTCGGGAAAAATATACGCGGGTGTTTGTGTTGATACCTGTTCAACTCTCGGCATCTGCGCCGAGCGCAACGCGATCTTCAATATGATAACGAACGGGGAGAGCGAGATAAAAAGAGTTCTTGCCGTAATGTCAAGCGGTAAAACGGGCGCGCCCTGCGGCGCGTGTCGCGAGCTTATGGTTCAGCTTATGCCGGGGTCTTATAAAAATATTGAGATAATGCTTGATTATAAGGCGGATAAGGTAGTCACTCTCGGTGAGCTTACGCCTGAATGGTGGATTTAAGTATTATAATTAATAAAATATAGGGAGGAAATAAAATGAGAAAGAATTTTGGAGCAAAGCCAATGCTTTACCCTATGCCCGTGCTTATTATCGGTACTTACGACGAAAAGGGAACACCGGACGCGATGAACGCGGCTTGGGGAGGTATCAGCGAAGAAGCGGAAATATCTGTTTGTGTCAGCGCTGATCACAAAACGACGAAGAATATTCTTGAGAGAGGCGCGTTTACCGTAAGCGTCGCCGACGCAGAGAACGTTGTCGCGGCGGACTACGTCGGTATCGTGTCGGGCAACGATGAGCCCCGAAAGATAGAAAAGACGGGCTGGCACGCGGTCAGGAGTGAGTTCGTTGACGCTCCGCTTTTTGATGAGCTGCCTATGGCGCTTGAATGTAAGCTTGTAAGCTACGACGAGGAGTCCTGCCGACTTGTCGGCGAGATCGTCAACGTCTGTGCGGACGAGAGGATACTCGGCGCGGACGGTAAGATAGACCTCGCTAAATTCAGCCCCATAACCTACGACCCTGTACATCATACGTACGTAAAGCTCGGCGACGTTGTCGGACGCGCGTTCAGCGATGGACGAAAGCTTAAATAAACGAATGAAAAATGACCCTGCCTCGAGGAGGCAGGGATTTTTGCTTTATTTGAATTTCTTTCCGCATTTGTCAAACGACGGATTGAACGCGTAGAAGTTTTTACTGTCAAGATTATCCTGCGCGATGCGGAGGGCGTCGGCGAAACAATCAAAGGAGAATGGATTTTGCGATATCCATTATTTTATATTTTCCATTTGATATTCAGACTGTCCTTTGATGCGTCAATGCGCTCGATCAGACAGTCAACGACCGTAATTTTATCGCTTACGGTCAGTTCTTCCCAATGCTCCATATAATCGGTGATCTCCTCCACTCGGTCGGTATCACGCTCGTCAAGCTGTGCGATCTCCGCGTACAGCTTTTTCTTTTCTGTATCAAGCTCTGAAACACGGCTATTTATGTATTCCATTACCGTGGCATTTGCCGATATAACCTTATCCAGCAGGTCGGCAATTTCCTTGTCGATCTTCTCTATCCTTGTTTTCAGTTTGATGACCTGGAGATTATAGCCCTCGTTCTGTTGCGCCGACAGTGTTGAAAATTCCAACAGCTTTTTCTGCATTTCTTCAAAGATCACCGCATCTACAACGTCGGCATCTAACGAACCGAAATGGCATCCGCCCGCATGATATTTGTTGGTACATAGATAATAGCGGTTGTCGGATTTCGTCTTGCAACGGTAGATTTTGGCGGTCAGTGCATAGCCGCAGTGGGCGCACTTGATCTTGCCCGCAAGCCAAGTTGCTTTCGCCTTAACGGGCTTTGCCACGCTCTTGTTGTTGAGGCACTTGGAGCGGCATTTGATCCACAAGTCAGAATCCACAAGCCCCTCGTGGGGGGCAAGGACCAGCGTGTGTCCTTCAAGCGAAACCGTCTTGCGCTTCGTGTCCGTACCCGAATAGAGATACGCGCCGTTTGTTCCGATGAAATCCTCGGGGATATTGGCGATATTCGTGCCTTGCGCCTTGAAAAAGTCGTATAATCGGTAGTCCGCGCGGACGTACACGGGATTGATGACCAAATCTCGTAAGCGGCTTCGATTAAAGAGATTTCCGTCACGCTTGGTGATACCCATCAGTTCCAACTGCCGTATCACATCACCGAAGGACGTTTGCGGCTCGGCGTACATCGAATAGATCAGTCGCACCACCTCCGCCTCGTGTTCGATCGGCTCGTACATTTTTGTTCGCACACCGTCAATTACCGTGTCCTTGAGCGTAAATCCGAACGGTACTCGTCCGCCCATATAAAAGCCGCGCTTGCTTCGTGAGGCGTAAGCATCAATAACACGCTGCTGTATGGTTTCGCGCTCCAATTGTGCGAAGATCATAACGATCATCAGCATTGCCTTGCCGATGGGAGTTCCCGTATCAAACTTTTCCATCGTACTGACGAACTCCACGTGATGCTTTTGGAA
>JAZRUP010000116.1:0-2702 GCA_045652645.1 Eubacteriales bacterium
GAGACGGTCTATATTCCCGCGTGCGTAACACATAGCGACGTAAACGATCTCGTTTACAACGATTTCTATATCGGAGAGGGCGCGGACGTTCTCGTTGTCGCGGGTTGCGGAGTTCATTCCGAGGGCGAGGAAGAGGCGAGCCATAACGGTATCCACCGCTTTTTCCTCGAGAAAAACTCAAAGGTAAAATACGTTGAAAAGCATATCGGAACGGGAGGCGGCGCGGGAAACCGCACGATAGACCCCGTAACAGAGATATTTATGGGCGAGAATTCTATTCTTGAGATGGATACGGAGCAGCTTCGCGGAGTTGACAAGTCCGACCGAAAGACCACCGCGAAGGCGGAGGCGGGAGCAAAGCTCATAATTCGCGAGAAGCTTCTCACGGACGAAGAGGATATCGCGGATACCTATTTCCTTGTTGAGCTTAACGGTGAGGGCGCCTCGGCTGATATCGTGTCAAGAGCCGTTGCCAAAGGCAATTCACGTCAGTCGTACAGCTCAACGATCATCGGCAACGCTCCTTGCAGCGGACACTCGGAGTGCGACGCTATCATCGACGGCAAGGCGTCGGTCGATGCCGCGCCGAGAAT
This sequence comes from Eubacteriales bacterium, assembly GCA_045652645.1. Taxonomy (GTDB): domain Bacteria; phylum Bacillota; class Clostridia; order Oscillospirales; family CAG-272; genus RGIG3994. The sequence continues at coordinate 594 of JAZRUP010000116.1, forward strand.
GGTTGCGAATCACTGTGACGCGGCTCTCATTCACGAGGCGGCTATCGGAAAGATCGCGGGTGAGCAAATTTTGAAGCTCCGTACCTTGGGACTTACCGAGGAAGAAGCGGAAGCCAAGATCATCGAAGGATTTTTAAGCTGATCGGAGGTATAGATATGTTATTTGGAAAAACGGAAAATGTTGTACTTAAGGTCGAGGGAATGCACTGTATGCATTGTGTCGGTAAGGTAGAAGCCGCGATCAAGGCGGTCAAGGGAGTAAAGAAAGCGAAAGCGGATCTCGAAAAAGGAACAGTCAGCGTTGATTACGTTGCCACTAAGGTAAACAGCGAGGCTATGATAATTGCCGTTAAAGCAGCGGGCTTTTCCGCAGAGGTTAACTGATGAGCGAAAAAGCTATCATACGTATCGGCGGCATGAGCTGTGTAAGATGCTCTGCCGCCGTTGAGCACGCTCTTAAGTCACTTGACGGGGTCATATCCGTCAACGTGTCGTACGCCTCGGGAAGAGCCGAGGTCGAATACGATACGGAAAAAGTAAATATTAAAAAAATGGGCAAGGCAATAAAGTCGGCAGGATATGAGGTCATAGCCGATCCGTCGGAATTTCAGAGGCGTGAGCAGAAGATACTGCTTATAAGCTTTATGATTTCGGCAATTTTTGCTATGCCTTTTCTTTTTATGATGGTGATGATGTTCGCAGCGCCAAGCAGCGAAATAACGCATTTTATGCATCACGCGGGCTGGCTTCAGTTCGCGCTCTCGCTTCCCGTTCAGTTTCTCGTCGGATTCAGATTCTATAAGGGCGCGGTTTTGTCCGTTATTCATAAAAGCCCCGGAATGGATCTGCTTGTTGCGACGGGTACGACAGCGGCGTGGGGATACAGCCTTTATAATCTTATAACAGGTGCGGGAGATCTTTATTTTGAAAGCTCGGTCGTTATAATAACGCTGATACTTTTCGGAAAAATGCTTGAGGCGAGAGCAAAAAAACGCACGTCAGCGGCGGTTTCGAAGCTTATGGACCTTACCCCAAAAAAGGCTATGGCGCTTCGTGACGGAAAATACGTTGAGGTTGCCGTGTCCGAGATAGTTTCGGGTGACGTCGTTATGATACGCCCCGGAGAGAGCGTTCCCGTTGACGGTGAAGTCATATCGGGTGCATCAAGCGTTGATGAATCTATGCTGACGGGTGAGAGTATGCCCGTAGGCAAAGCTGAGGGCTCAAAGGTGTACGGAGGTACCGTCAACGGCAAGGGAGCGTTGACGGTCAGAGCAGAGGGCGTCGGAGATTCAACGCTTCTCGCGGGAATTATCAGAATGGTAGAGTCAGCGCAGTCCTCAAAGGCGCATATACAGAATATAGCGGATAAAGTCGCATCGATCTTTGTACCGACGGTTATGAGTATCGCGGTCATATCACTTGTAGTATCGCTTATTTGCAAGGTGTCTGTCGCGGATTCCGTTTCGAGAGCCGTAGCAGTGCTCGTTATCGCGTGTCCTTGTTCGCTTGGACTTGCCACACCGACGGCGCTTATGGTAGGTATCGGGCGCGGAGCGAGTATGGGAATACTTATAAAGAACGCTGACGCGCTTGAGCACGCGTGCAAGATACGCGCGGCGGTGCTTGATAAAACGGGTACTATAACCGAGGGCAAGCCTGCCGTTACCGATTTTATAGCTTGTGCTGATACTGACGAAAACACCTTGAAGCGTTACGCGGCGGCGGCAGAGCAAGGCTCTGAGCATCCGCTGGCAAGTGCGGTTGTCGCCGCATACAAGGGAGACCTGCCCGGAACCGAGGACTTTGAGTCCGTCACGGGTCACGGTATCGTTGCTACGGTCGAGGGAAAGAAAATAAAGATAGGCAAGCCCTCGTGGTTTGACTCTGTCGGTGAAAAAGCAAAAAATGCCGCCGAAAGGCTTGAAGCGCTCGGACGCACGGTGCTCATTATGAGTGTTGACAGCGAGATAGCGGCAATAATAGCCGTAGCAGACCCTATAAGGGAAAGCTCAAGGGCGGCAATAACAGAATTAAAGTCACTCGGTATCAGAACTGTTATGGTTACGGGAGATAACCGCGTTACGGCGAACGCCGTCAAAGCGGAGA
>JAZRUP010000117.1:0-17136 GCA_045652645.1 Eubacteriales bacterium
CGCCCGACTTAAATAATCCGAGAATTTGATTCTCGGATTATTTTAATTTGATCGGATGGTGCGGGTAACAGGAGTCGAACCTGCACGAATTAACACAAGATCCTAAATCTTGCGCGTCTGCCAATTCCGCCATACCCGCGAATGAAATGAGAGGGTTGGCGGAATTAACCGCACATACCCGCGTATAAAATTTTAGCTATTAAGGCAGCCGCGCCGCGTGACGGCTCGAACTCGCTTCATCGCCATTTAGGCGCGCCCTTTCTCGAAGCTGCTAATTCCGCACTATTAAAGTAATAAGTAATAGTGAAGAAGTAAGAAGTATTTTAGCATATTTTGATGGGTTTGTCAAGCAAAAAAGTGGAGATTTTGCGACTATTATAAATATTTATCGGTTTTATATTGACTTTTTACGCAATATGTTGTAAAATAATGAAACATATATTTTGATCTTATAAAGGGGTGAAGTTTTTCATGGGAGATATTCCCGGGCGAAGTATGCGGTTTGACACCGCTAAAAGCCAAGAGCCTCCTTAGTTTTTTTGATCTTTTATAATCATTTTATTAATTTTTGATCAAAAACAACTTTTGGTTTGGAGGATTTATTTTTTATGGTAGTAAAAATAATTATTATCATCTTTTGTTTGATCGGATCAGCTTTCTTTTCGGGATCCGAAACAGCGTTTTCGACATTTAACCGAATACGCATGAAAAAGCTTGCTCAGGAGGGCAATAAAAAAGCCCAAAGAGTTATGGCTATAAGTGAAAATTATGATAAATTTATCACAACAGTACTTATAGGAAACAATATTGTTAACATATTGCTGTCTTCAATGGCTACGTTACTTTTCGTTTACTGGATGAAAGGTTCGAATTATGCAGCTGCCGTTTCTACTGCGGTAACGACCGTTGTTGTACTTATTTTCGGAGAAATTTCCCCGAAGACTATTGCTAAGGACCACGCGGACGGCTACGCTATGGGCGTTGCTGCAATAATTCGTTTCCTTGAGATAATTCTGATGCCGTTTAATTTTATATTCGGACTTTGGAAAAAGCTTCTTAACGTTATCATTAAGTCGAAGGGCGAGCAGGCTATAACAGACGAGGAGCTTATGACTATCGTTGAGGAAGCCGAGGAGGACGGCGGAATCGAGCCCGAGGAGGGTGAGCTTATTCGTTCCGCTATCGAGTTTAAGGACATTACTGTTGGCGAGATACTCACACCTCGTGTTGACATATGCGCTGTTGAATATACGGCTGACGAGGACGAGTTTGAAGAAAAATTCGCGACAAGCTCCTTCTCCCGTTTGCCCGTGTATAAGGAAAGCATTGACGAGATAGTCGGTGTTATTCACGAAAAGGATTTCCATGCCGCGCGACGTAACGGCAAATCTATCAAGAGTGTTATCAACAAACCCGTTTACGCCTCAGAGCACACCAAGATAACCGATGTTCTTAAGACCTTCAAGGAAGAACAGACGCATTTGGCAATAGTTATTGACGAGTTCGGCGGAACTATGGGAATCGTCACTATGGAAGACATCATTGAGGAGCTTATCGGTGACGTTCTCGACGAGCACGACGAGGCACACGACGAATACCGTGAGTCTGACGACGGTAGCTGCTATATTGACGGCTCCGCGGATCTTGACGATTTCTTTGAGAGATTCGAAATTGAGGTCGATGATGATGAAAACCAGCCGCAGACGATAAACGGTTGGGTCATGAAGATGCTCGAGAAGCTTCCCGAGCTCGGTGACAGCTTTACTTATAAAAATATTAATGTTGAAGTAACAAAGATCAGCGAGAAGAGAGTCGAGGAGGTTCACGTAACCGTCGTCGAGCCCGAACCCGTTGAAGAGGAATAATGAAAAAAATCTCCCGAGGCATTCGGGAGATTTTTTGTTGACATAAAACATAAGAAATGGTATAATATAATTAAAGAAAAGCATTGCGCTTTGGAGGTACAATATGTCGTTTAAAATATTTGAATATGATCCGTATCTGTTGCCGTATAAGCGCGATATAGAACAGCGAATGGCAAATTACGTTAACAAGCGCCGCGAGCTTGTAGGAGACGGCGGAAGTCTTTCGGAATTTGCCAACGGTCACGAGTTTTTCGGTTTCCATAAGACAAAAAAGGGTTGGTATTACCGCGAATGGGCGCCCGCTGCTGACGAGGTATATCTGACGGGCGATATGGTTGATTGGCGTTGGCTTTACCTTAAGCTTACACCTCTCGGAAACGGTGTTTTTGAGATCTTTTTGCCGGGGACGGACGCGCTTTATAACGGTTGCCACGTAAAGACCATAATAAAAAAAGGGGATATGCTGCTTGAGCGCATACCTCTTTATATAAAGCGGGTCGTTCAAGACCCCAACACATACGCTTGGTGCGGTGAGATAACGGATGAGCCGAGATACGTATGGAAAAAGAAGAAATTTACTCCCGCGCGAGATCTTTTTATCTACGAGTGCCATATAGGTATGGCGCAGGAAAAAGAGGGTATCGGAACCTTCCGTGAATTTACGGAGAATATCCTGCCACGTATAAAAGACCTTGGCTACAACACGGTGCAGATAATGGCGATAATGGAGCATCCGTATTACGGGTCGTTCGGATATCAGGTGTCGTCATTTTTTGCCGTGTCGTCAAAATACGGAACTCCGAACGAGCTTAAGGCGCTCATAGACACGGCGCACGAGATGGGGATTACCGTGCTTCTCGATCTCGTTCACTCACACGCCGTAAAAAACACGGCTGAGGGTATCAACGAGTTTGACGGAACGACTTATCAGTTCTTCCACGAAGGCGAGAGGGGCGACCATCCCGCGTGGGGAACGAAGCTCTTTAATTACAACAAAAACGAGGTCATACATTTTCTTTTGTCGAATCTTAAATTTTGGATGGAAGAGTATCGCTTTGACGGCTTCCGCTTTGACGGCGTGACCTCAATGATATATCACGATCACGGGCTCGGCGAGAGCTTTGGCGACTACTCTAAGTATTTTTCTCTCAATACGGATACCGAGGCAATAACCTATCTTCAGCTCGCTAACGAATTGATACGAGAGGTCAACTCACGCGCGATAACTATAGCCGAGGATATGTCCGCAATGCCCGGAATGTGTTTGCCTATCGAGGAGGGCGGTATTGGATTTGATTACCGCCTTGCTATGGGTGAGCCCGATCTCTTTATAAATCTGCTCAAAAAATGCCCCGACGAGCATTGGGATATGTGGAGGATCTGGGGTGAGCTTTCCGGCAGACGTCCGGCGGAGAAATATATCGGTTACGCGGAATCACATGACCAGGCGCTTGTTGGAGACAAGACGCTTATGTTCAGACTTTGCGATAGCAAGATGTACACCGATATGAATAAAGACAGCGTTGATCCCATAATTGAGCGCGGAATGTCACTTCACAAGATGATACGCCTTGCGGCGTCAACTCTCGGAGGCGAGGGATATCTCAATTTTATGGGTAACGAATTCGGTCATCCCGAATGGATAGATTTCCCGAGAGAGGGGAACGGCTGGAGCTATTTTTACTGCCGACGCCAATGGCATCTCGCGGACGACCCTAATCTCAAATACGGTTATCTCCGTGAGTTTGACAAGGCTATGATCTCACTTGCGAAGGATAAAAAGATATTCAGAAAAGCTCCGAAATGCCTTTATATTGACGACGGCTGCAAGATACTGACATACGAACGCGCGGGTGTCGTATTCGCACTCAATTTTAATCCGTCCAACTCATACGAGGGTTATTGGTTGACGGTACCGTCAAAAGGTCAGTATAAAGTCATAATGTCAACGGATAGGGAAGATTTCGGCGGACACGGACGCATCTCCGAGGAGTACGTCTATACCTCGTCAAAGCATCCCGACGGCAAATATAAGCTTCAGATATATCTGCCCGCCAGAACGGGACTTTGTTTGGTAAAACTGAAAAAATAAAAAGCGGGATGTCTCAAGTTTGAATTTGAGACATCCCGTCTGTGTTTTTAAATATAGTTTTTTAATTGCTCAGCTACGTATTCACCGAGAACGGCAAAAGCTTCTTTTGTCAGGTGACAAGAATCTGCAAAGCACTCAGAGCCCCAAGAACGCATAAATCCGTTAACATTGTTTATTGAAATATTGTTTTTTTCCATTACTTTTAGGGCGACCTCGTTATAGCGGTCTATTTCCTCGGTCGTTCTTGGATTGGTATCGACTCTTTTGTTTGGATTCATAGGGGAGCTTGTCGCAAAAATGAGCTTGGCTCGAGGGAAAAATTTCTTGATAAGATCAATTACGATCTGCAAATTTCTTCCGTATTCGCTTTCGGTGGTGAGTGACAGCTCGTGACCGCTGAAGTGGGCTACATCCCAATGTCCGCAGTTGAAATGGACTATATCTACAAGAGAAGGGTCATTGAACATTGAAGCCCATTTTTTTAAACTGAAAATAACATATTGAGTGCTTCTGCAATTATCTTTAAAATAAAAAACATTGGCTACATCATCCAAACGGTTTTTTACGGTTTCGCAGTATCCTTGGCGTATGGAATCTCCGATCAGAAAAATATTAGGCTTATCTTCGGTGCAATAAAATTGAACAGGAGACGTAGCGTTTTCAACCCATTTGTTCATAATGTATAAAATCCTTTCTTAGATTTTTTGTATTATATCACTCGAATTTTTCCCAAAAATAGATATTTTGTTAATAAAAATATTTTTGTAATCGTTTCAATCACTCTGAGATGCGAGTACAATCAAGGCGCAGTAATATACACCCACGAAATAATAAAAATATTGAAATCTTAACACTATTGTGATATAATAAATTCAATGATGAGCAAAAACAAGTTGCTTCAGCAAGCGAAAATACTGACTTTAATGTGGAGATATTATGATGTATAACGTAATAAAAAGCGAGATAAAGTATGATGTAATCGTGTGCGGATGTGGTAGTGCCGGATTTTGCGCTGCAGTTGCTGCGGCTCGAAACGGTGCTAAAACCGCTCTGATTGAAAAATATTTTACCCCGGGTGGAATACTTACGGTGCTCGGTAATAATTCCATAGATCAGTTCAACAATCCTTTTAAAAAGGATAAAAAAATGGTCATACGCGGAATCGGTTGGGAATTCGTCATGAACCTTTATCGTGACGGTTTTGCCAGAATCCCTGACATGAACGCTGAATACAAGAAACATTCACAGTACGGTGTCAAGGTAAATCCGGTTGCGGCGGCAAAGATGATGGATGATATGCTAATTGAGGCAGGAGTTGATTTATATTACGGTCAGCCTATTGTTGACGTTGTTACAAATCAAAAGACTGTTAAAAGCGTATTGATCTCAACGAAAGACGGAATCAAGAGTATTGAGTCTTCTGTTTTTATTGACTGTACAGGAGACGGTGATGTTGCTCATTATGCGAATGCTACGACAGATGACGGAGATGGTAACGGCTGTTTTCAGCCCGGTACAATAAGATATTATCCCGCAATTCCCGGCGAAGCCAAGGATAAGATCTTAAATTACGGAGATAATCGTAATCATGTAAAGATTAACGTTACAAACAGTGATGCGCTCACAAAATCAGAAATTGATTCAAGACGGTTACTGTATGATACTATGCTTAAAGGAAAGCTGATTATGGGTTCCGCTCCGGCTGTTGCTCCAAGAGAAGGACGTCGAATCAAAGGCATATCGACAATGACGGTTGACGATTATCTTTCCGGAAAACACTATGATGATTCTATATGCTATACCTATTGGTTTGTCGATATTCACAAAGACGGTGAACCGTCTGAAATTGTGTATATAAAGCATGAAAATACGCCGACCGTCCGATTGTCAGCGATGATTTCGGATGAATTCGACAATCTGATGATGGCAGGGCGATGCATCAGCTCCGATAGAAAAACAAACTCGGCAATCAGAGTGAAAGCAACCTGTATGGCTATGGGAGAGGCTATCGGTACAGCGGCGGCGATCGCGATACGGAACAACATCAAAACAGCGGACATTTCTATCGACGAGTTAAAACGCACACTATCGGAAGGTGGAGCGATCGTTCCCGGAATTTCCGATGGTGAGGAGTTTGTTTTAAATTAAAATATTTGCGTGATACACGTAACATCATTTGGCGAAGGCTAATATAACAGAAAAACGACAAATTTCGGAAGAAGTTTGTCGTTTTTCTGTTAAGGTCGGACAAAAAATATTTTGGCTTTTTAACAGATGGATTTGAGCCCGTGTGTTATTAATCACGCCGAAGGCGTGGATGGAATCAATGCAAAGCATTGTATGGAATCCGTCGCAAGACGGTATGGAATCAAGCCGCAGAAGAATACACCTTCGGTGATGCCATACGCCTTCGGCAATTCCATACACGCAAAGCGTGATGCCATACCAAGCCTGCAGCTTGGATAAAAAAATCGACTTGTTGAAACAAGTCGATTTTTTGGCCTGCCCGAAAGGATTCGAACCTTCGACCTTCAGAGTCGGAGTCTGACGCGCTATCCAGCTGAGCCACGGGCAGATAACAAATGATATTATATCATATATTATGATATTTGTAAAGCAAAGATCTTCAAAAAACTTAAAAGATTTGTTCATTTGGAAATAATAGATCGCAAAAATAATTAAATACTTGTAAAGGCGGAGCCTTGAAAGCTTTACGCAAACGAAAAGTTTTCTGTCTCCGCCTTTACAAAAGACTTATAATATGAACGCTTTTTTATTGTCCGAACGCTTTATTAATTGCTTTTTCTGCCTTTCTTTCTGCTGCTTTTGCTATTTTTGCATTCTTTTCACGTGCTTTTTCGGCTTTTATGAGTGACTTTTGTATCTTTATGTCATTTTTTGATGTTTTGATCTCCGTTTTTAATCTTCCAATATTATTTTTTGTTTTATCTATATTAGTCTTTGCTTCATATATCCTCTCCTGTGTTTCTGTGCGTATCATCTCGACAGTCTTCGGCGCTTTTCTGAATCTTTTTCTCATTTTCATAATAATTTCTCCTTTTTTGCGGTATGCTTTTTATTTTGCGTAAGATTTTTTATTTATCTCTGTTAAATTGTAGTATGTGACAAAGTTAAGAAAAATATTTACAAATATTTTGTCATATAAACTATTGCATTTTTATAAAAAATGGTGTATAATTATTCGCATATTATAAAAAATGCAATTTTGGAGAATTTTATGAAAAAAGTATTTATTGACGGAAGCGCGGGAACTACGGGACTTCGTATTCACGAGCGCCTTGCGGGAAGACCCGATATAGAAACCATAGTTTTGACTGATGATAAAAGAAAGGATCCTATAGCGAGAAAAGAGGCGTTAAATGCTTGTGACGCGGCTTTTCTTTGCCTTCCGGACGATGCGGCGAGAGAGGCTGTTTCGATGGTTGAAAATCCAAATGTAACCATTATCGATACATCAACGGCGCACAGAACCGCACCGGGTTGGGCATACGGATTTCCTGAGCTGTCGAATGAATACAGAATGAATATATGCAATTCAAAGCGTATAGCCGTTACGGGCTGTCACGCAAGCGGATTCATCTCCTTGGTATATCCTCTCGTTGAGGCGGGAGTGCTTCCTAAGGATGCGCTTCTCACTTGCCATTCCTTGACCGGGTACAGCGGCGGTGGTAAGAAAATGATCGCGGAATACGAATCAGACACACGAGAGACATTCTACGACGCTCCCCGTCAGTACGCGCTTGGTCAGACACATAAACATCTGCCAGAAATGAAGAAGATCTCGGGTATCGATCACGAGCCGATCTTCTGTCCCATCGTTGCTGATTATTATTCGGGAATGCTCGTCACGGTTCCGATCTTTTCCGATCAGATAAAGGGAAGCATTGAAGACGTGAAGGAGATCTACCGTGCGAAATATACGGGAAAAGTGGTTAAATATGCAGATTCCATCGACGAGAACGGACTCCTTTCGGGTAATATTATGTCGGGAAATGACGGAATGCAGATAACCGTTGCGGGTAACGCTGACAGGATTTTGCTTATCTCTCGTTTCGACAATCTTGGAAAAGGCGCGTCGGGCGCGGCAATTCAGTGTATGAATATCAATTTCGGTCTTGACGAAACTACGGGTCTTGATGTATAATATATAAGTTATTGTTTTATAGTTATTTTACGGAGGAAATCAAAATGAATTACATAGAAGGCGGAGTTTGCGCCGCGAAGGGTTACACCGCGAGCGGATATTGCTGTAGCATCAAAAAGAACAATACGACGAAAAAGGACGTCGCGTTGATACTCAGTGAGGTTCGCGCCAATACGGCGGCGGTCTATACGACGAATCTCGTCAAGGGCGCTCCGCTTATCGTAACGAAGGAGCATATCGCGGACGGTTACGCTCAGGCGGTAATCTGCAACAGCGGAAACGCAAATACCTGCAACGCGAACGGGATAGAGATAGCCGAGGGAATGAGTAAGCTCGTATCGGGTGCGCTTGATATTGACGAGAATGACGTTGTTGTCGCGTCAACGGGCGTTATCGGTCAGCCCCTCTCTCTTGAGCCTTTTGAAAAGAATATAGACAAGCTTGCAGCCTCCCTCTCCCGAGACGGTCATCCCGCTGCTGAGGCTATTATGACGACTGACACGAAGTCAAAAGAGGTTGGCGTCAGCTTTACGGTCGGCGGAGTTGAGTGTAAAATAGGCGGTATCGCCAAGGGCTCCGGTATGATCCACCCCAATATGGCGACGATGCTCGTTTTCGTAACGACAGACGCGGCTATCAGCACGGAGATGCTTCAGGCGGCGCTTTCTGAGGATATAAAGACCTCCTTCAATATGGTAAGTGTTGACGGCGATACATCTACTAACGATATGGTGACGGTTATGGCTAACGGACTTGCGGGAAACGAGAAGATCACGAAGAAGGGCGCGGATTTTGACGCATTTTGCGAGGCTCTTGCGGCGGTCACCCGTAAGCTTTGCAAGATGATCGCGGCTGACGGTGAGGGCGCTTCGAAGTTGCTCCAGTGTAAGGTCAGCGGCGCTAAAGACGATAATACGGCGAGGGTAGTCGCGAAATCCGTTATCTGTTCGTCTCTTGTTAAGGCGGCTATGTTCGGTTCTGATGCCAACTGGGGAAGGATACTCTGCGCTATCGGGTACAGCGGAGCTGATGTTGACGTTAATAAAGTAGACGTTGCGTTTGCGTCGATCGTCGGACGTGTTGACGTTTGCAAGAACGGAAGCGGCGTTGATTTTTCCGAGGAGATTGCGAAGAATATACTCCTTGAAAAGGAAATCGATATTTTAATTGACCTCAATTCGGGAGACGCATACACCGAGGCTTGGGGTTGCGACCTAACGTACGATTACGTTAAAATAAACGGAGATTACCGCACATAATTTTAAGAGGAAAAGGTTATGAATAACGAATTTACCAACACAGAACGCGCGGAGGTTCTGACTCAGGCGTTGCCATATATAAGACGCTATACAGGAAAGACCGTTGTAGTTAAATACGGCGGAAACGCTATGATAAATGAGGATCTCAAGCTTCAGGTCATGGAGGACATAGTCCTTCTTTGGCTTATAGGCATCAAGGTAGTGCTTGTTCACGGCGGAGGACCTGAGATAAGCGAGATGATGTCAAAGCTCGGCAAAAAGCCAGAATTTGTTGACGGCTTGCGCGTGACCGATAAGGAGACCGTTGACATCGTACAAATGGTGCTTGCGGGTAAGGTCAATAAAACGCTTGTAAATCTTATTGAGAAAAAGGGCGGTAAGGCTGTCGGTATTTCTGGTATGGACGGTCAGCTTATCAAAGCGGAGATCAAAGATGAACGCCTCGGATTTGTCGGAAATATTACGAAGATAAATATCGGCGCGGTTACAGATCTTCTCAATATGGGATATATTCCCGTAGTTTCAACGCTCGGATGCGATAACGACGGAAACGCGTACAACATAAACGGTGACACCGCCGCCGCGCATATCGCAGGAGCGCTTGAGGCGGAAAGACTTATTATGATGACAGACATCGCGGGAATACTCAAGGATAAGGATGATCCTAAGACCCTTATTCCCGAAATTACGGTCAGTGAGGCGAAGCAGCTTTACGCCGACGGAGTTATATCGGGCGGGATGATACCGAAGGTCGAATGTTGTGTTGAGGCTATAAAGAAGGGCGTTAAGAACGTAATTATTATGGACGGACGTGTTCCGCACTCCATTCTGATGGAGCTTCTGACCGATGAGGGTGCGGGTACTATGGTTACTAGGGGTTAAAAATGAGTAATATCAAAGCATTAGATGCAAAATATATCGCCGGAACTTACGGAAGACTTCCCGTTGAGATAGTTTCAGGCAAGGGTTCCGTCGTTTTCGATGAAAACGGCAAGGAATATATAGATATGGGATCTGGGATCGGAGTTACGGCGTTCGGTCTTTGCGATGACAAATGGGTCGCCGCGGTTGAGGCGCAGCTCGCGAAGGTCCAGCACATGTCTAACCTTTATTATACCGAGCCTTGCGTTCGTCTTGCGGAGCTTCTGTGCGAGAGGACGGGCATGAGCAAGGTGTTCTTCGGAAACTCGGGCGCGGAGGCTAATGAATGCGCGATAAAGGTAGCGAGAAAATATGCCGCTGAAAAAAAGGGAAACGATCATTATAAAATAATAACGCTTGAGAATAGCTTTCACGGCAGAACTTTGACAACTCTCGCCGCAACGGGTCAGACTCATTATCACGAGCTTTTTCAACCGTTGACGGACGGATTTATTCACACTCCCGCTAATGATATAGATGCGCTTAAAGCTATTGTTAAGGAAAACAAGGTCGCGGCGATACTCATTGAGTGTATTCAGGGAGAGGGAGGAGTTCTTCCCGTAAGCCGTGAGTTCCTGTTGGCGGCGGCTGATATCGCGAAGGAAGAAGACATACTTCTTATGATAGACGAGGTTCAAACCGGTAACGGACGAACGGGAAAGCTTTACGCGTATATGAATTATGGTGTTGAGCCCGATGTCGTTACGACCGCGAAGGGACTTGGCGGCGGACTTCCTATAGGCGCGTGCCTTATGTCGAAAAAGGTTGAAAGCGTTCTCGGCAAGGGCGATCACGGCTCGACTTACGGCGGAAACCCCGTTTGTTCGGCGGGCGCTGTCAGCATAATCGAGAGAATTGACGATGCGCTTCTTGATGAGGTCAAGGCAAAGAGCAAATATGTGTTTGAGGCATTCGAGGGTGCCGAGGGCGTTGAATCCGTCAGCGGAATGGGACTTATGATAGGTATCAAGACTGTCAAGCCCGCATCGGAGGTTCTTATGAAATGCATTGAGGATGGGGTTCTTTGCCTCACCGCAAAGGACAAGATACGTCTGCTTCCAGCGCTAAATATTCCGATGGACGTACTCAAAAAAGCTGTTGAGATAATCAAAAAGGCTTGTATTTAAACAGGGAGATCATAGAAATGAATCTTAAAGGAAAACACTTTTTAAAGCTTCTCGAATTTACCACCGAGGAGATGGAATATCTTATAGATTACGCGGCTGAGCTGAAGACAAAGAAAAAGGCGGGTATCCCGCATAGAATTTGTGAAGGGAAGAGCATAGCGCTCATTTTTGAGAAGACCAGCACGAGAACCCGTTGTGCGTTTGAGGTAGCGGCTGCTGATCTCGGTATGCATCCCGTGTATCTTGACCCGTCAGGCTCTCAGATCGGCAAAAAGGAGTCTATTGCCGACACGGCTCGCGTTCTCGGACGTATGTTTGACGGTATTGAGTACCGCGGCTTCGGTCAGGAGATAGTTGAGGAGCTTGCCGCGTACGCGGGCATTCCCGTATGGAACGGACTTACAAATGAATTCCATCCGACACAGATACTCGCGGATTTTCTTACGATCAAAGAACATTTCGGAAAGCTTAAGGGCATAAAGCTCGTTTATATGGGCGATTCGAGATACAATATGGGTAACTCGCTGATGGTCGGCTGCGCGAAGATGGGAATGCATTTCGTTTCCTGCGCTCCCGAGGCATATTTTCCCGACAAAGCGCTTATTGACGAGTGTCAAAAGATAGCCGTCGAAACGGGAGCTGTTCTTGAATTCAATTCCGATCCTATGGATGCGACTAAGAATGCCGATGTTATCTACACCGACGTTTGGGTCTCAATGGGCGAGCCCGCCGAGGTGTGGAAAGAGAGGATAGACGCTCTCTATCCTTACCAGGTCAACAAAAAGATCATGGAAAACGCAGGTCCTCAGTGTAGGTTTATGCACTGTCTCCCCGCGTTTCACGACCTTAAGACCTCAACGGGTAAGGAGATACACGCTAAATTCGGAATCGATTGTATGGAGGTCACGGACGAGGTGTTTGAGTCCGAGCAGTCTATCGTATTTGACGAAGCGGAGAACCGTATGCATACTATAAAGGCGGTCATGGCGGCTACTCTTTAATAATAAGGGTCGCTGCGCGGCAATATCACTCTTTGCGGCAGCAAAGAATATCACTTTATATCAATAGAAAAAGAGAGAGCATTTCGGCTATAAAACCGATTTGTTCTCTCTTTTGTGCTTGAAATTGGATATTTCTTTGAGATACTTGAAAAAACACGTTTTATTTGTTATAATGTAAATATAAACGCCGAAAGGAGTTAAAAATGTTAAAAATATTGATAGCAGAGGATGATAAGGAGCTTCGACAGCTTTTTTCTCACGTCCTTATGAAAAACGGATATACGGTAAAAGGTGTTTCAAACGGCAAAGAAGCACTTGACGCTATGGATAACGATTATTACGATCTAATAATCTCCGATATTATGATGCCTGTAATGGACGGTTATGAATTCGTTAGACTTCTTCGTGATTCAGGCAACCAGACTCCCGTTATGATGATAACCGCCAAGGACGCATTTGACGATATGCGACTTGGATTTATCTCCGGAAGTGACGATTATATGGTAAAGCCTGTCAATGTAAACGAGATGGTGTTGCGGGTCGGCGCGCTTTTGCGCCGTTCGCAAATGATAAACGACCGCAGACAGGTCATCGGTAATACTGTGCTTGAATGTGATTCTCTTACTGTTATATCAAACGGAGAATCAGTCGTTCTGCCGCAGAAGGAATTTATGCTGCTGTATAAAATGGTGTCTTTCCCGGGAAAGATTTTCACAAGGCATCAGCTTATGGACGAGATATGGGGATATGACAACGAAAGCGACACGCACACGATAGACGTTCACATAGGTCGGCTTCGCGACCGTTTCAGGGAGAACGGCGATTTTAAAATAGTTACTATGCGAGGTGTCGGGTACAAGGTGGTCAAGCAATGAAAAAAAGCAAAGAGAAAAAAGAAGAAAAAGAAAAAAACGCGCCCGAAAGCAAAAAAATAAGCAAATTCAGCTTGAGGGTACGTCTTACCTTTCTCGTATTGGTCGAGATCGTAGGAGCTATAGTGTTGGCATTTATTATTGATGCCATATTTAATAAGTTGATATTAAAAAACGTTGAAGGAGAGATACCGATAGAGGTAGAGGTCCTTGCCATAAGCCTTCTCGTATGCTTTTTTATTACCAATTTTATTTTATCAAGAATATTTTTCGACCCGATAAAAAAGCTCGGAGAGGGAATGGATAAGGTCGCTCACGGGGATTTTTCCGTTCAATTAAAGACAAAATCTACTGCCAAAGAAATAAATAACGTATATTACGGATTCAATCTGATGGTAAAGGAGCTTAATGCTACAGAGATACTCCAGACAGATTTCGTTTCAAATGTATCTCACGAATTAAAAACTCCTATCAACGCTATTGAAGGTTACGCAATGCTCTTACAAGGCGGAGGAAACTTAGATGAACAGCAAAAAGAATACGTTGACAAAATAATTTTTAACACGCAAAGGCTTTCGTCACTGACCCAAAGCATACTGTTGCTCTCAAAGATCGAAAATCAAGCAATTCCAACAAATCAAACGCGCTTTTCACTTGACGAACAGATACGTCAGTCAATAGTTGCGCTTGAACCGTCCTGGGAGAAAAAAGATATAGATTTTGACGTTGAGCTTGACAGCGTGGAATACTTTGGAAACGAGATACTTATGCGTCACGTTTGGGATAATCTTATCAGCAACGCGATAAAATTCAACGCCAAAGGCGGATTTATAAAAATACGTCTTTCAAAGCATCTTGCAAGAATTGTTTTTACGATAGACGACAGAGGCCCCGGTATATCTGAAGAAGCGCAAAATCATATTTTTGATAAATTTTATCAAGCCGACAATTCACACAAGCAGGAAGGAAACGGACTCGGTCTTCCGCTTGTAAAGAAAATACTTACGCTTGAGGGTGGGGAAGTATCGGTGGAAAATTTGGAAGTCGGTTGCAGATTTACAGTAATTCTTAAGATAAAACCCAAGTTGTTTTAAAATTTTCGACAGCATATTAACGGAGAAAACAAATAAAATACGGGAGCTTTTATATCAATATAGTTAAGTATTATTTTTCAGAGCTTTTCGTATGCCAAACGCTCGTCACCGTTTTCGAGATAAATTATACCGCAATATTCAAAGCCGTTTTTATTAAGCGACCTTTGCATCGGTATATTATCTCGGTGTGTGTCTATGCGTAGGTGGGGATGGACGGAATAGCAATATTCGTATATCTTATTTGCGATACCCCTGCCGTTATATTTTACGGCGACTCTGTGAATGACCGCGTATTCGTCTAAGCTTTTCCACTGACCTTCGTAGATGTTTTTATACGTCGGATCATCGCCCTTTTTGAAAAAGAAGACAGCAACGATCTCACCGTCTTCCTCGCAAACGTATCCCGTTCCGTCAGCAATGTCGCGAATGACCTCGTCTGCGTTAGGATGCCCCGAGCTCCACTGATCTTTATTGCCTGTGCCGCGCATAAATACGCGGGCGTCGTCGTATATAGCCGAGGCGGCGGAAATGTCCTCGGCTTTTGTTTTTCTGATAGTCATTTGTTAAGTACCTTTTTTACGGCGAGAGTTATTATTGCTTTATCCGAATCGGTCAATTCCTCGTCAAGCACGATTTCAGGCACCGCGTCGGGATCGATGTTTTGTAAGTAGCAAAACCATAGAAGCGCGGCGAGATAACGACCGGGGCCCTTTGAGAGATGGAAGCCGTCGCGGTAGGGAGCTTCAAGACCGGCGTTTATAGCTTCGGATATAGCCTCACCAACGCGAATGATGCCTGCGGCATTAATTTCCTTAGCAGCTCTCTCGTATGCGAGAATTATTTTTGAGTGCATTTCTTCTGCTGTTGCGCATTTCGCGCTATTAAGCTTAAGAGTTGCGTTTTTATCGTATGCCCAAGTCTCGTGAATAAGAATCTTAGCTTGGGGAGCGTATTTTTTGACGTAAGCTTGAAGCTCCGAAAGATAAGGCTGATAGGTTTCGTAATGAGGAGACAAGGGGCTTGCTTGCTGAAGCGTGACGTAGTCCCATTCGTCGCTCATAAGAGCCTCTTTTATTGTTACAAAAATTTTTGTCGTCTCGCCGTTGAACTCGAAAGAATATTTTTTCGCGTTCTCAAGCATATTGAAATAGTGAGTGCGGAGGGAGCAACCTCCAATGTAGAGATTTACGGCTTTGATAGGCTTACCGCTCGCAAGCGATATTTTATGCAGATAACGTTGTGCATCCTGCGAAAAGCTGTTCCCGATCGAAAGAATTTTCATAAATTTCAACCTCGGTTTAATTTGATGCTTTTATTTTATCATTTAATCACTTTTGTGTCAAGAAAAAACGTGATTTTATAATGATAAAGGATTTTACAACAAAAAAGAGCGATTGGCTCGATCTGCACTTATTTTGGAAATATTCCTTTCCCGCTTGCGGAACTCGGTTGCTTTGACTGCGAGGAATATTTCAGAACGGCTTAAATTGAAATTCAATTTACAGCTTACTGTGTACGCAGTTTAGTTGCTTTTTTTATTTAATTTCAAATTTAATTTTTTCGTTGTTCTTTTTGTCGATACATATATAATGATCCAGATCACGGCGTAGCCAACGATAAATACTCCAGTAAATATGAGAAAAGGAATGATCTGAGCTTTGAGCCATCCGTTTATAAGATAAATTGACAGGTATGTCGCGTAAAGAACGGCGCCGTGAATAAGTGCCGCAGGAAAAGCGGGGAGCTTATCTATATTATAAATGGAGGAGATGCCTGCTACTATGAAAGCAAGAAGTGTTGATGTCATAATACCGATAACGACTTCATTCGCGGGTATATTTGTCACAACTCCCGCTTTTTGGAGCGTAAAATAGATTATAGCAAGTATTATAGGCCCTCCGGACGCTGCGATAAGTCCTCTTTTTAAGAATTCAATAATAAATTTCTTCATATCAAAAATCCTTTCTTATTTTAGCAAAGCATCTGCGTGAAACATAATCGGTATATCCGCTTTTGAAAACGGCGTTGACTGAGCCGCTGTATCCCGCGGTGAAGCGGTCAAGATGCTTTTTGTTTCCTATCGATGATTTGTTTATTCGTATAAAACTTGACGGAAGTATCGCTTCAAGCTCATAGAGCCTTTGCTTAGATTCGAATTTTTCTCCGTTTTGGGCAATAACGCAGGTCTTTCCGTTAATGACGGTGACACATTCAATATCGTCGAAAGGGATTTGTTTTAATGAATTTTTCGTTTGAACTGTAATTTTGTCCGTTCCCTTGAATGAGTCAACGAGTTCCGCTATCTTATCGGTCAGCGGCGATAGCTCCCGCACAATAACGGTGAGTTCGTCGGGGGAATCATTATCAATTATAAGTCTGAATTTCATATCTTCACCTCTTCATTGATTTTATTATAACAAATTTTTATTAAATAAGAAAGATAATTTTTGTATTCGGTAAAAAATATTATATTATCGGTACTTTTGAGGTATAATTTACCTTAATTGGGGAATGATTTTTGTATAAAACCAAGAGAAAGGAATTTTATATATGCAAAAGCCACAGATAATAAAATGTACGGCACGTGAAATAATAGATTCAAGAGGGAACCCGACCGTTGAAGCTACGGTCTTTCTAACGGACGGCACGGTCGGTGTTGCAAGCGTTCCTTCGGGCGCGTCAACGGGAGAGTTTGAGGCTCACGAGCTCCGTGACGGGGCAGCTGATAGATTCTTCGGCA